>JAKITZ010000124.1 GCA_021647805.1 Robiginitomaculum sp. | reverse complement strand
GTACCAATAACAATTGTTGTTTATGATTTTCTTGTTGTTGTAAAATAATTTGAGATGCCTTTAAAGTTTCTAGTTGTTGTATGTGCCTTGCCACTTCTTCGATCAAATTAAACAAGTGGTGATTAAGATATTTAATGACATGTTTACTTTGTACTGTTTGACTATTAGCTGGATTAATCAACAGCATCTTTAAGGTTTTATCATGATTAAGATAAACCTGAAACTTAAGTAAACTAATAACTTGGCTCCTTTGTTTTTCAATACTCTTTGATTTAGTATCAATATTTTTGTTGATGCTTTTGATACGAATTAGAATTTCATTTAACTGTTTATTACTGACAGAAACTTCATTTGAGACTTTATTAATTTTGTTATCTTGTGCTTCTAATTCTTCAGTAATTTCTGCACTGATCTTACTTTTGTTGTCAGCCGCGATTGAATTGGCTCTTTCTGCCGCTTTTTTTAAGCTATTTTCATAAGCAATAACAGCCGCATCTGCGTCAGCTTTCATGCTTACTGCCATATCTAAATCATCAGCAATTCGGTCACACCGCTCTTCTAATACTCCGCCAATGCGCGGAATAAAAATTCGGCTTAAAGCGAGGTATAGAATGCCAAATGCAATCGCCAGCCAGAATATCTGACTGGGAAAGGTTGAGAAATCCAATTGCGGCATACCAGTGCCGCTGCTTGCAAGTTCTTCAGAAGCTAATTCGATCGCATTTTCAGTAAAATACAACATGGTTCATCCTTGTCTTTACTTATTCATTGGTAGGTTAACACCAATGATAAATTACATGACGAACAGGATGATCATGCCCATAACAAAACCAAGCAGACCGGTAAACTCTGTCAAAGCAAAACCAATCAACAAATTGGTGAACTGTCCTTGAGCTGCCGATGGGTTGCGTAAAGCACCTGCAAGATAACTACTAAAGATTGAACCAATGCCCAAGCCTGCGCCAGCCAATGCTATACAGGTAAGACCGGCACCGATCATTTTTGCTGCTTCTACTTCCATAATAAATTCTCCGAAATGATTAAAGTGAAATTAAGAGTAATTAGTGACCTACATGTTCCTGTACAATGTCATTTAGATAAATGCATGTGAGTAGAGTAAACACATAAGCTTGTAAAAATGCGATAAGGAATTCTAACCCGATAACCGCAGAATTCGTCAATAATGGTACAATGGCAAATACGGTTAAAACACCGCCCGCGCCACTTAACATAACAACAAAGCCTGCGAAAACTTTCATTAAAGCATGACCGGCCATCATATTGGCAAACAGTCGAACAGCAAGGCTAAGTGGTCTAGATAAAAATGAAATAATCTCAACTGGAATTATCAATATATACATCAATATTGGTAGGCCAGATGGCGCAAATAGTTTGAAAAACTTAAATCCGTGCTTGTACAGGCCATAGCCAATAACGATAATAAACACCATCATTGATAATGCCAGAGTAACCGCAATATGGCTGGTCACTGTAAAGAAATATGGAACCATGCCTAGTAAGTTGCAAGCTAACACAAATGCGAAAATAGAAAAAGTTAATGGGAAAAACTTCCAACCAGCAGGGCCCATTGTTGAGCGAACAATATTAGCAACAAATCCATACAGCAATTCAGACATCAACTGTAATCGTCCGGGTACTAATTCACGCTTTCTTGAGCCGATTGCTAGAAAAACAATAACGCTCAATGTAGCAACTAATGCAAAAAAAGCAGAATTGGTGAAGGCTAAATCAAGCCCAAACAACTTGAATTCTACCCAACGCTCAATCTTGAATTGGTAAAGCGGATCCACGGTTTCTTCGTCCTATTTTTCTGCGTTACCGAACTGCCGAGCATTCATTTTCTCAGCAGAGCGGATTGCGTTTCTCATTCCGGCAGCGAACCCGACAAATATTCCCACCACCATAATCCATGGCGTTGTGCCAAGAAGGATATCTAGACCGAAGCCAGCTCCCATTCCGACACCCAGTGCCACTAGCATTTCAATAGCTATACGAAACCCGCCACCTAATGCTGTCATGGCGAGCTGTGAGGCATCTATTTGAGCTTGCTCTTTTGCTTTGTCAGCCTCTCGGTTTTGACTTAGCTTTTCAAGCTCAGGAGATGCAGTTTTCAGATCATCATTATCAGTCATCGTATTCCAGTTTCCGTGGCTAATAAAAATACCCCAGATCGCGCGCAATCTATCCGCGGTTATGATTCAAGTCAAGCAAGTTTGGGTTATAACTAACTTGTTGAAAATAAAGAAGAATAATAGATTGTGGGAAATATTTGCTATTCAGCGGCAATTAAGTCTTCAGCTCGTTGCAAATCAACAGATACCAGTTGCGAAACACCACGTTCGGCCATGGTGACGCCATAAAGACGATCAACCCTCGACATAGTAAGTGGGTTATGGGTGATGATGATGAAGCGGGTATCGGTCTTTTGGTGCATCTGCGCAAGCATGGTGCAGAACCGCTCTACATTGGCATCGTCCCAAGGTGCATCAACCTCGTCAAGCACACATACAGGCGCCGGGTTGGTAAGAAACACCGCAAAGATCAAGGCCATTGCAGTTAAGGCTTGTTCGCCACCAGACATCAAACTCATGTGCTCCATTTTCTTACCAGGAGGGCAGGCAAAAATGTCAAGTCCCGCCTCTAGTGGATCATCAGACTCAGTCAATCGTAATTCAGCTTCGCCACCATTAAATAGGGTTAAAAACAATGACTTGAAGTGATCGTTTATGATTTCAAATGCGTTAAGAAGTCGAACCCGTCCTTCTTGGTTTATGCTACCCACACCCTTGCGTAGTTTCGAAATTGCGGTTGTTAGTTCATCGCGGTCATCGGTCATTGATTGTAGTCGTGCAGTTAATTCTTCGGCTTGCTCTTCTGCCTGCAAGTTGACACCGCCAATATTGTCACGTTCAAGTCGCAACTTGTGCAAACGGGCTTCGACTTCATGGGCATCATTTGGTGTTTTGCGCAGGTTTTGCTCGCTAGTAGATAATTCTTCCGGCTCGCAATCAAGCGTTTGCCTAATGGTATTGATTACTTCTTGTAATCTCTCGCCGGCACTTTCTAGCTTCGCCTGCAGCCCAGCTTTTATCTCTCTGGCTTGTGATGCTGCCGAATCAGCAGCTTTTACAGCGTCCTTGGCTTCGCGTAGTTGAGAATCAGCTTCTGCCAAGGCATCAGACGCTTTGATTTGTCGATTTTCTGCAATTTCACACTCATCAAAAATGGTTTTTCTTCTCTGGTTTATTTCGTTCGGTGCGGCCTTTGCTTGCTGTAATTGTTCTGTAGTTTCGGTCTTTCTTACAGCCAGAGCATGATTGCGTTCACTTATCGCTTCAACCCGTTTTACCCAGTTTTCTATTTCGCCTTCTATGGTCATCACCCTAGAGGTGCGTGTTTCGTTTTCTCTTTGCACAGAGCGCAAAGCGGCTTCTGCTTCGGCAGCATTCTTACGTGCTAGGTCCAGAAGTTCTCTGGCTTCTTGCAGTTCAGATGCGCCATCATCGGTATTATCGTCAATGCTTGGTTGTTGAATGGCTGTTTTGACTTCTTCAGCAGCTATTTTTAACTCGCTAGTCCAGTGTTTAATTTTTTGCTGCAAAGTAGCAAATCTAGCTTCGCGTTCAATGCCGCTACGGTTCAGCTCTTGTAAGACTGCCTCGCAGTCCCTGGATTCTTTTTCTATTGTCGGTAATTGCTGGCGATTGGCTTTTAGGGCTTCCAAGTCAATAGCTCTGACTTCTTTGGCTTGTAACCACAAATCACGCTTAATATTTGCATCATTAATTGCGTTTTCTGAAAGTGGTTCAAGAGCAGATAAGCGGTTCTTTTGCTCCAGCCGTAAAGCTGCCGCCGATGGTGCTTCAGGGCGTATCACCAGACCATCCCAACGCCATAAATGACCTTCGCGGCTTACCAATCGTTGCCCTGGAAGTAATTTCTTTGATAATTTTTCGCCGCTATCGAATTCCACAACTCCGATTTGTGACAGTCTGGAGGCTAATGCAAGCGGAGCTGTTACGAAATCATTTAACGGTTTTGCTGTTTCCGGTAGGGATTGTGTGGCCGGTTCATTACTCGACCAGTGAGCTGGTGCAGTTTGATCTAAAGTGTAATCCAAATCATCACCTAAGGCAGCAGCCAGAGCGCGTTCATAGCCGGAGCTGACTTTTAGTTCTTCTGATACAGGAGTGAAATCACTTTTTATTTGTGCCTGTATAGCTTGTTGCAACCCAGATTGCTCGGCATTTAGTTGGTCTCTTATTCTTCTGGTGGTATCAAAGTCCTGTCTGCTGTTAGCTACTTTGTCATCAGATTCCACTGATTTTTGTTCAAACTCGCGAATTATTTTTTGATGTTTCGATAGTTTTAGCGCGGCTGCTTGTTGAGCTTCTTCACTAGAGCGTAATGCCGCAAGCGTTTCAAGGTCTGGGCTAAGTGTATCGATTTCGGATTTGGCTGAATTTAATTCAAATTCAATTCGTTGATGACGGGTTTGCGCGGCGGACAGTATGTTTTGGGCATTATTTATTAAAGCCTGTCGTTGGGCGTTATCAGACATTAGCTTCTCGAAAACTGTTTCTTGTAGTTTTCTGGTGTCAGTAGCGTTCTTGGCTTCGGTTTTCAGTTCTAAAAGGTGTTTTGACCCCGTACTGTCAATTATATCTGATAGTTGCTGTTTTTCTGTTTGCAATCTTTCTATCGTCTGGTTTGCATCAACAGCCAGATCGGTTTGATGGGTTAAATCACGAGTAATTTCCTGTAGTCGTTCTTCAAGTTCCAATTGCCTAGACTTGGCTTCTTGTTCATCACGTTCGACTGATGCTCGCGCCGCTGAAAGGCGAGCGACTAAAGCAGTGGCAATAGCTTGCTCTTCGCGTAATTCTTCGATTCCATAAGCTGCGGCCTCAGAAGCAACTAATGCCCTAGCTGCAGTGCCCGCTAGTTCGCCTGATTTTTGTTCTAATTCATCAAGCTCTGCTTTGGTTTCTTCAGTTAAATTTTTTGCCTCGGTCCAACGTAGCAAAAAGGAAAATGCCTCTAAAGCTCTGATTTCACTGGCTAGGTTACGATACCGCGATGCTATTCTTACTTGTCGCTTTAGTTGCTGATGTTGTAATTCCAACTCTTCGCCGATATCATCAAGCCTAGAAAGGTTGGTTTCAGCAGCCCTAAGTCGCAGTTCAGCTTCATGCCGTCTGGTGTGAAGACCTGATATGCCAGCGGCTTCTTCGAGAACTCGCCGCCGATTTTGCGGTTTGGCGGTTATTAGCTCATTGATTTGCCCCTGTCTTACCAATGCTGGTGAGTTGGCACCGGTTGAGGCGTCGGCAAACAGTAATTGCACGTCTTTGGCACGACATGATTTGCCATTAATATGATAACTAGACCCAGCGCCACGATTGATCTTACGCGATATTTCCAAAACATCTGCGTCGTTGAATTGCGAAGGAGCTGAGCGTTCAGAATTATCGATAGTTAGCGTAACTGTTGCGTGGTTGCGGGCAGGGCGTACACCAGTTCCTGAAAAAATTACATCGTCCATTGCACCAGCGCGCATAGCTTTGGCTGAATTTGCGCCCATAACCCAACGTAAAGCTTCGAGTAAGTTTGATTTACCACAACCATTAGGCCCAACTATGCCGGTTACGCCGGTCTCAATAAGAAACTCTGACGGCTCAACAAAAGATTTAAATCCCGTAAGTTTGAGCGAGGTAAACTGCACTTATTATTTATTCTCCTCATTGGCCAGAACCGGGTCAATAACTTTAGCAAAATCATCTATGTTTCTAATGTTTTGCACATATTCCCCATTGATAACAAAGCTTGGCGTAGAATTGATGCCCCATGTTGCAACCGCATGATTAACCACATCTTGAATTCTGGTTACGTTTTCTTTATCTGCTAGACATGCATCGAATTGTTCGGTGGTTATGCCTGCGGCGGCTCCAATGTCCCGTAATGCTTGACCTGGGTTTTGTGATGATCTCCAGAGTCTTTGCTTTTCAAATAAAACATCAATTAACTCAAAGTAAGTTTCTGTACTTCCTTCGCAACGGGCTAGAGCTTCACCGCCAACAGCTAATCGTGCTGGTGGGGTTGGGAATTGCCTAAATATAAACCGTACTTTTCCGGTATCAATATATTTAGCTTTTAACTCAGGATAAATAGTTTGGTGAAATGCCGCACATGCCGGACAAGTCAGGGATGCGTATTCGATAATGGTAACTGCCGCGTCGGGGTTTCCAAGAGCATGGTCATCATCACGCTCTATTGCCGAACGGCCATTTGAAGTATTAGCTCCGCCGCAGGAGGCAAGCCCGATAATCATCGCAGTAGTGGCTATTGATAGTAATGTACGTTTGGTAAATCTTTTCATTTGTATCTCCATTGGTTTATTCATTCGCGATTCTTGAGGTGGTGCAAGTTTATCATGCTGATTTAGGAATTTTTGATAATACCAAGACCCAATTCTTTAAGTGCTTTTTTTAAGCTCGGATTTGTTATATCTTTTAACTGTTCATCAAGTGCGGTCAATTGTTTTGGGGTGAATCCCGAATTAATCTTTGGTGATGTAGGTGGCGAAGAAGGCGCTCGTGCGTTGTTCCTGATCTTACCTTGAATGATACGGATGCTCTTTACTGTGCCTCTTCCTGTGACCAGATTTATATTTTCCAGTAATTGCGTTGATTGTGCTTGAATTAGCATTGCCGAACTGCCTTTGCTAATAATGGTCAAGGTTTGGGAACCTTTTACGCCGGTTAATTTTTGCGGCGCGCATATATTTGCTAAGCGAGGGCCAACAATCTGCAGCCAATTTCGTTTTAACTGGCTAACGCCCGGACCAAACTTTTTGCCCATGGGTTTTAGTATATTTCTAATGGCGCGGCTTGGTCGTGATATGCTCCTGATTGGCGCTCTGGTCGGGCGCAGCATTAGCCGTGCAGCTTCGTCAA
The DNA here is from genome assembly GCA_021647805.1 of Robiginitomaculum sp. Classification (GTDB taxonomy): domain Bacteria; phylum Pseudomonadota; class Alphaproteobacteria; order Caulobacterales; family Maricaulaceae; genus Robiginitomaculum_B. The sequence continues at coordinate 73 of JAKITZ010000124.1, read as the reverse complement.
CTGTAGGAGGCTTTTGCTTTGATGGATTCTGAGCGTGCGGAATGACAGCATCAGGAAGCAATCATACAGGGGT
>JAKITZ010000123.1 GCA_021647805.1 Robiginitomaculum sp. | reverse complement strand
AACCACGGGCACCAGAATGCGCCATCATAAATACTGAGTTGATGCTTTGAACCGCAGGAACTCCCTTTTTAGGCTTCGACATGGTATCCATCATCGCATCAGCAACTTTGTCGGTACATTTCGACCAAGCATCAACGACCTTGTTGTATTTCTCGCCCAGAGTAATCAAACCACCAGCATATTGATGTTCATAGTCAGCAACCAATTTACGAGTTTCTTCGACTAAGGTTTTCTTTTCTTCAGGAATGATCATGTCATCTTTGCCAAAAGAAATGCCAGCTCGTCCGGCTTCTTTAAAGCCAAGACCCATTAGTTGATCACAGAAAATCACCGTAGCTTTTTGACCACAATGACGATAAACAACGTCGATCATTTCACTAACCACTTTTTTGGTTAAAACTTGATCCGTTAACGAGAAAGGAACTTTGTGATGGCGCGGCATAATATCGGCAACCATATAACGACCCGGCGTTGTATCATAAACTTTTGATACTGAATTGCCTTCTTCATCAATGGAGACATATCTAGCTTTAATCGGGGCATGCAGATCCAAAACACCGGCCTGCATTGCGGCTTCAACTTCGGCAAGATCAGCAAATATCATGCCCTCACCGTTTTGTTTTTTCATTTCCAGTGACAGATAGTACAGCCCAAGAATAATATCTTGTGACGGCACAATAATAGGCTTGCCATTTGAAGGGGACAAGATGTTGTTGGTAGACATCATCAACACCCGCGCCTCAAGCTGCGCTTCCAACGAAAGCGGAACATGAACCGCCATCTGATCACCATCAAAATCGGCATTAAACGCAGTACAAACCAATGGGTGTAATTGAATAGCCTTGCCTTCAATTAACTTTGGTTCAAACGCCTGAATGCCCAAACGGTGCAAAGTAGGCGCACGATTAAGTAAGATAGGATGTTCGCGAATTACTTCTTCAAGAATATCCCAAACTTCTGGGCGTTCTTTTTCAACCATTTTCTTCGATTGCTTGACCGTCCCGGACATGCCTTTGGCATCAAGACGGGCATAGATAAATGGCTTGAATAATTCCAACGCCATCTTCTTTGGTAAACCGCACTCATGAAGTTTAAGCTCAGGTCCAACCACAATAACCGAACGACCGGAATAATCGACACGCTTACCAAGTAGGTTTTGTCTGAAACGACCCTGTTTGCCTTTTAGCATATCAGCCAAGGATTTTAATGGGCGTTTGTTAGCACCGGTAATTACCCGACCACGACGACCATTATCAAACAATGCATCAACGGATTCTTGCAGCATCCGTTTTTCATTCCGGATAATAATGTCTGGCGCACCTAATTCCATCAGGCGCTTCAAACGATTATTACGATTGATAACCCGACGATAAAGATCATTTAGATCCGAAGTGGCAAAACGACCACCATCCAAAGGAACTAATGGCCGCAATTCTGGTGGAATAATCGGAACAACAGATAAAATCATCCATTCAGGACGATTCTTAGATTCAATAAATGCAGTTACAAGTTTTAACCGCTTAACAAATTTTACCAACTTTAACTGGCTGCCGGTTTCTTTAATATCGATTCGCAACTGGTCTGCTTCTTTTGGCAAATCAATATTCATCAGAATTTCACGAATTGCCTCAGCACCAATACCAGCAGTAAAGCTGTCATCGCCAAATTCGGTTTGCGCTTCTAGGAACTCTTCTTCGGTAAGTAACTGCCGGTCTTCAAGCGTGGTTAGACCTGGCTCAAGAACAATATACTTTTCAAAATACAATACCCGCTCAATGTCTTTAAGCGGCATATCAATGATTAAACCAATACGGCTGGGCAGACTTTTCAAGAACCAGATATGTGCAACTGGAGCTGCCAAATCAATATGACCCATGCGTTCACGACGTACTCTTTGCAAGGTTACTTCAACACCGCATTTTTCGCAGATAATACCTTTGTATTTCATCCGCTTGTATTTGCCGCAAAGACATTCGTAATCTTTTACCGGCCCAAAAATTCTGGCACAGAACAATCCGTCCCGTTCAGGTTTGAACGTTCGGTAATTGATGGTTTCCGGTTTTTTTATTTCCCCGTGTGACCAAGAGAGAATTTTCTCAGGGCTGGCAAGTGAAATCCGTATACGATCAAAGCTAGGAGCTTCTGATGCGGGATTATAAACATTCATAACGTCTTTGTTTACGTGATGATTCATTGGGCCGATCTCCAATCAAAGGGAGGTTTGCGAGCCGGAAGAAGTACCGGCTCACGTAAAAAAATAATTAGTTACTGGTCAGTTCCACATTTAGTCCAAGAGAACGCATCTCTTTGACAAGAACGTTAAAGCTTTCAGGAATACCAGCTTCAAACGCATCGTCACCGCGCACAATAGATTCATAAACCTTGGTTCTACCAGCAACATCATCAGATTTGACAGTAAGCATTTCTTTTAAGGTATAAGCAGCGCCATAAGCTTCCAACGCCCAAACTTCCATTTCCCCGAAACGCTGTCCACCGAACTGAGCTTTACCGCCCAATGGTTGTTGCGTAACCAGCGAATACGGGCCGATGGAACGAGCATGGATTTTGTCATCAACCAAATGGTGCAGTTTCAACAAATACTTGATACCAACAGTTACCGGTCGTTTGAATTTCTCGCCGGTTTTACCGTCCCATAACCATGATTGTCCAGAAGTAGCAAAGCCAGCTTTGGTCAGCATTTCGTTGATCTCCTCTTCTGAGGCTCCGTCAAAAACCGGACTTGCCATTGGCACACCATTGGTAAGATTACTAGCTAGTTCGGCAATCTCTTCATTCTTGCGAGGTAGTTTTACCTTCTCGCCATAAACATCCGCTAATTTGTCCCGAAGCGGCTTGATGTCTTGCGAAGAAAGGTATTCTTCATAAACCTCACCGATTTGTTGGCCAAGACCTCTTGAGGCCCAACCAAGGTGAGTTTCAAGAATTTGTCCAACATTCATTCGACTTGGCACGCCAAGCGGGTTTAGCAGAATATCAACCGGACGACCGTCTTCTAGGTGCGGCATATCTTCCATCGGGTTAATTTTGGAAATCACACCTTTATTACCGTGACGACCAGCCATCTTATCACCGGGTTGTAATTTACGCTTCACAGCCACAAAAACTTTCACCATTTTCATGACACCGGGCATTAGATCATCGCCGCGCTGTAATTTATCAACCTTGTCGTCAAATCGATCATCAAGCTGTTTTTTGGCAGTATCGTATTGCGTGCGAAGGGTTTCAACTTCGGCCATAGCCTTTTCATCACCAAGACCGATTTTCCACCAGTCCTGACGTGAAACAGTATTTGCCAATGCGTCTTCGTCTATATTGCCTTTGTCAAAGCCTTTTGGCCCGGAAACGGCAACATTGCCAAGCAGCAGATCATGCAACCTACCAAAGATATTACGTTCCAGAATTACCAGCTCATCATCACGATCAAGACCAAGGCGTTCAATTTCTTCACGCTCGATAGTTAATGCACGCTGATCTTTTTCAACACCATGGCGGTTAAACACCCGCACTTCGACAACTGTTCCAGCAACGCCCGGCGGCAAGCGCAAAGAACTGTCACGAACATCGGAGGCTTTTTCACCAAAGATCGCCCGCAAGAGCTTTTCTTCTGGTGTCATTGGGCTTTCGCCTTTTGGTGTTACTTTACCAACCAGAATATCACGCGGTTCAACCCGCGCGCCAATAGCCACGATTCCGCTTTCATCAAGGTTGCGTAACGCTTCCTCGCCAACATTTGGAATATCACGAGTGATCTCTTCTGGCCCTAATTTAGTGTCACGAGCTGCCAGATCAAATTCATCAATGTGTATAGAAGTAAACACATCATCACGAACGATCCGCTCAGAGATCAAAATACTGTCTTCGTAATTATAGCCATTCCATGGCATAAACGCTACCAACACATTTTTACCCAAAGCCAACTCACCAAGGTCAGTTGAAGGACCATCGGCAATAATGTCGTCGGCCTCGACCAAATCACCAACTTTGACCAAAGGCCGCTGGTTGATACATGTATCTTGGTTTGAGCGTTGGAATTTCAGTAAATTATAAATATCAACGCCAGATTTTGACATATCACTATCATCAGCAGCACGAACAACAATCCGCGTAGCGTCAACTTGCTCGATCACACCTTTGCGCTTGGCAATAACAGTTGCTCGACTGTCTCTGGCAACAACAGATTCCATTCCAGTACCGACCAACGGAGCCTCTGCAACTAACAACGGCACTGCTTGACGTTGCATGTTGGAACCCATCAAGGCTCGGTTAGCATCGTCATGTTCCAGAAATGGGATCAAAGCTGCAGCAACTGATACCACCTGTTTTGGTGATACATCAATATAATCAATCTTGTCACGCGGCGTTAAAATCACATCGCCAGCGATGCGACAAGTTACCAGTTCATTGACGAATTTACCGTCTTCAACTGTCGAGTTAGCTTGTGCAATTGTGTATTTTATTTCCTCAACCGCCGAAAGATAAACCACGCTTTCAAGCAACTTACCGTCTTTTACTTTACGATAAGGACTTTCAATAAAGCCGTACTTGTTAATGCGCGCAAAAGTCGCCAGAGAATTAATCAGGCCAATATTTGGCCCCTCTGGTGTTTCAATTGGACAAATTCGACCATAATGAGTTGGGTGCACATCGCGCACCTCAAAGCCCGCACGTTCACGAGTTAAACCACCCGGTCCAAGAGCAGAAACCCGACGTTTGTGGGTAATCTCGGACAATGGATTATTTTGATCCATAAACTGCGAAAGCTGCGATGAACCAAAAAATTCACGAACTGCAGCAGCAGCCGGTTTTGCATTGATCAGATCATGCGGCATAACTGTATCAATATCGACACTACCCATGCGTTCTTTGATTGCCCGCTCCATACGAAGCAATCCGATGCGGTACTGATTTTCCATCAGCTCGCCTACTGATCGCACTCGGCGATTGGCCAGGTTATCAATATCATCGACCTGTCCACGACCATCGCGCAAATCAACCATGGTTTTAAGGACTGCAAGAATATCTTCTTTGCGTAAAACACGCATATCATCAGGACAATCCAGATCCATACGCATATTCATTTTCACCCGGCCAACTGCCGAAAGATCATAACGCTCTGGATCAAAGAACAAGCTATTGAACAAGTTTTCTGCTGTCTCAGGTGTTGGTGGTTCGCCCGGACGCATAACTCGATAGATATCGATCAATGCTTCTTCACGATTATTATTTTTGTCAACGATCAAGGTTTTGCTGATATATGGGCCAGTTGTGGTCGCGCTAATATCAAGCAAGGTCAGAGATTTTACACCAAACTCTTTGACTGCTTCGAGGTTTTCTTCGGTAATTTCCTCACCGGATTCAACGATGATTTCACCGGTTTCCATGTTAACCAGATTTTCGCCAAAATGCCGACCAATCATATCAGCATCAACCAATAGCAATTTTTTCAAACCATCTTCGGCTAATTGGTTAGCGGCTCTAGCTGAGATTTTACGACCAGCAGGAGAAACAACTTTGCCCGTTGTCGCATTCACCAAATCATTAACTGGTTTAACACCGCGCCAACGCTCAGGATTATAGGGAACTGCCCAACCTTTTTTGGAGAAACTTGCCGTGCTTGTGCTATAAAAAGTTGTCAAAATTTCTTCGCGATCCAGACCTAAAGCATAAAGCAAAGTGGTCACTGGCAACTTACGACGACGGTCAATACGAACAAACAAAACATCTTTGGCGTCAAATTCAAAATCTATCCAAGACCCACGGTAAGGAATAATTCTGGCGGTGAACAAAAACTTACCAGATGTCGAGGACTTACCCTTATCATGATCAAATAACACACCAGGTGAGCGGTGCATTTGACTGACGATAACTCGCTCGGTACCATTTATCACAAACGTACCCTTGTCGGTCATAAGCGGAATATCGCCCATAAACACATCTTGTTCTTTGATGTCTGTTACTGAACGAGCACCGGTGTCCTCATCTGTATCAAACACGATAAGGCGTAATTTAACTTTCAAAGGGGCAGAATAGGTAATGTCGCGTTGCTGGCATTCTTCGACGTCGAATTTCGGCTTCTCAAATTCATAAGAAACATATTCCAATTGTGCGGTTTCAGCAAAATCCCGTATCGGATAAACTGATTTGAAAACGGCCTGAATACCGCGCTCGATCCGCTCCGAAGCCTGCACTTCGCGCTGCAAGAATTGCTCATAAGAGCTTTTTTGCACTTCGATCAAATTTGGCATTTTTACCGTTTCGGCAATACGCCCAAAGGATTTACGAATTCGCTTTTTGTCCGTGAACGACAACGACATTTTAGTTCCTTTCGCGGAGAATAATCCCGCAATATACGGATTTCGCAACAAAACCCGATCGAAAATTTAGATCCCCTGTAAAAACAATTCCCATAAACAACTCGGAAACCCGTAACTTTTGCCAGAAGAAAACACAAAAGCCTAGAAACTGCCTGACGGGCAGCCCTAAAAAGAGCCGCCCGTCAAACTAAACAAACCAAAAGGCTTATTTGATTTCCACTGTTGCACCAGTAGCTTCGATCTTGGTTTTGAGTTCCTCGGCTTCGTCCTTGGAAACACCTTCCTTGACCGCTTTAGGAGCAGCTTCAACCAGATCCTTGGCTTCTTTAAGACCCAAGCCAGTAATGGCACGGATTTCTTTAATAACACCAATTTTCTTATCACCGAATGATGTAAGCATCACGGTAAACTCGGTTTGCTCTTCAGCAGCAGCAGCTTCGCCGCCACCAGAAGCGGCAGCAACAGCAACAGGTGCTGCGGCAGAAACGCCCCATTTATCTTCTAGAAGTGTTGCAAGTTCAGCAGCTTCTAAAACAGTTAGTGCAGAAAGTTCGTCTGCAATTTTTTCTAGTTTAGACATTTTCGTCTTCCTTAATAGTTAGTTTTGGGTTCGATGCGGAGAATGACAGTCAGGCTTGCTTGTCAGCAAAAGCCTTCAACACACGCGCTAACTGACTAGCCGGAGCCTGAACAACGCCAGCAATTTTAGTTGCTGGTGCTTGTATCAGT
>JAKITZ010000122.1 GCA_021647805.1 Robiginitomaculum sp. | reverse complement strand
AGGTTGGGTTGAGGGGGTCTCGATATTAGCTATCATTACGCCTCATCATGCCCCGACTTGTTCGTATACCGAACACGGAAAACTAGATCACCCGGACAAGTCGTGTGATGACAGTAAGGGATAGAGTGCCCCGGCTATGCACCCTCGCCTTATTTTGTAGCTACTTGCGCAAATAAAGCTTGATAACTAACCCCAAGATTAGCTAACCGATAAAAACTCCGGTGTCTTACCATCAGCCAAGACAACCGCAGTTAAATCCCCACCGAAACACGCTCCTGTGTCGATGTTTATCCGGCAATAGTCCCCATCTATATCAGGGATTCCAGAGTCGGTCGGCGTGTGACCATGAACCAGTGTAACGCCGCTTAGGACAGGATTGTCCCAGCACTTTGTATCAAAAAAAGATGAAGCCCGCGTCCATAAATGTCGGTCTTCACCGTCATTTGGAAAGTTTATAGGATCAATTCCAGCATGCACAAAAATCAACTTGGCCGTCTTGTCCCAATGAAAAGTTTTAAGGCTTCGCATCCAATCAAGATGGCGGACTGGCGGTTCATCGAACCCGGCGCGGCGATAACTTTCCAAAGTTTGTTTTCCGCCATTATCCATCCATGCATGATAAGACTTAGAATCATCATTATTGTAATAAGTAAGCATAAGTTGTTCGTGGTTACCTTTTAAATTTATGACCTGTTGCTGACCGGCATTTTCGATACCGATAAGCATTTCCACAACCTCATAACTGTCGGGGCCACGGTCAATATAATCTCCTAAGTGGACCAGAACGTATTTACGACTCGGAAAGTCCAACGCGTGGCGACGTGCAATTCGGCCATGTAAAACAGCAAGCTTGTCCGCTTCTCCGTGAATATCGCCAATGGCGTAATATATTATATCTATCATAACACCTCTCAAGAATGAGACTCACTCTTAGCTACATTTCCATTTATTTCAAAATAAAGGGTTTTGGTAGAGAATTAGACGAAAACCATAACAAGACAAACCACCAAGGGCTTGGAACTCAACTCAAATCACGATAGAGATTGTTGATAACATGGTAACGCAGAAAAAGAGCTACAACATTATGACCGCGAAGCAAACATTTAACTGGCAGGATCCATTGGATCTAAATGGGCAATTACTCGAAGAAGAACGGATGATCGCCGACAGCGCCAGAGCCTTTTCCGAAGACAAATTAATGCCACGCATTTTAGACGCATATCGCAATGAACGCTTTGACCGCGAAGTATTAAACGAAATGGGAGCAATGGGGTTTTTAGGCTGCACCCTGCCCGAAGAATATGGTTGCGCCAATTTAAGCCATGTAAGTTATGGCTTGATCGCCCGCGAGGTCGAAAAAATTGATAGCGGTTATCGCTCGGTATTATCGGTGCAATCCTCATTGGTAATGTATCCAATATTTGAATTTGCCAGTGACGAAGTTAAATCCAAATGGCTTCCGAAACTAGCCACGGGCGAGGCAGTTGGCTGTTTTGGCTTGACCGAGGCCGATGGCGGCTCCGATCCCGGTGCAATGCGCACTGTCGCCAAAAAAATCGATGGTGGATATTTACTAAACGGCACAAAAATGTGGATCAGCAATGCACCAATTGCCGATATTGCTGTGGTATGGGCAAAACTCGATGGAATTATTCGCGGGTTTGCTGTTGAGATGCCAAGTAAAGGCCTAACCGCGCCGGTGATCGAGGGCAAGATGTCATTACGGGCATCGTGTACTGGCGAATTGGCCATGGACGACGTATTTGTGCCGGAAAGTCATATTTTCCCCGATGTAACTGGATTGCGCGGGCCGTTTTCTTGCCTAAACAAAGCTAGGTACGGCATTGCTTGGGGGGCAATGGGCTCAGCAGAGTTTTGCTGGCTGGCGGCACGAAATTACGCCATGGATCGAGTGGTATTTGGCAAACCGATTGCCCAAACCCAATTGGTACAAAAGAAACTAGCCGATATGCAGACCGAAATAGCCCTTGGCCTGCAATCAGCGTTGCAATTAGGGCGCATGATCGACAATGGCGCATTCGTTCCCGAAGCTATTTCAATGTTAAAACGCAATAATTGCGGCAAAGCATTAGATATTGCCCGTGTTGCCCGCGATATTCATGGCGGTAACGGTATTTCCGACGAATACCACGTTATTCGCCACGCAATGAATTTGGAAACCGTCAACACATACGAAGGCACCCACGATATTCACGCATTGATCCTTGGGCGAGCAATGACCGGCTTACAGGCGTTCTTTTGAGTGAAATTCAACTTACTTTCGAGCAAGATGGCCAATTAGCACGACTGACCATCAACAATACTTTACGGCAAAACGCCATCAGCATTGCTATGTGGCAGGATTTTAGCGAATTACTGCCGCAAGTTAAATCCGCTCGTGCTTTGTTGATCACCGGATATGGTGGTAATTTTTGCGCTGGTGCCGATATAAATGAGTTAAAAACATTACACGGCAAAGCAAAGAAAACCGCAGAATTTCACAGTGAAATGCAAGCCGCCTTAACCTGTATTCGCACCATTAAAATACCAACAATCGCCCATATTGACGGGAATTGTTATGGTGCAGGCATGGCGATTGCCATGGCTTGTGATTTACGTTTCGCCGATGTAAACGCCAAGTTTTCAATCCCGCCAGCCAAGCTTGGCCTGTTATATCCACAAGCTGATTTACAACAATTAGTTGGGCTAATTGGCACGGCGGCTGCTAAACAATTATTATTCACCGGCGAAGTTATCACTGCTGAAACAGCCGCGAAAATTAACTTGATAAATAATACGCAACTACTTGATACAACTATTAAAATTATAGTAAATATAATCAATAATTCACCACGATCAATTACCGCACTAAAGCAGATGATTGACGGCAGACTTGACGACCCTGATGCAGCTTTTAAGCAGGCTTTTCAATCTAGCGACTTCACCGAAGGGCTGGCTGCCTTTGCGCAAAAGCGCAAACCGGACTTTGCAAATAAATAATTACATAGAAAAACTAGTGCCGCAGCCGCAGCCCGCTGTGGCATTGGGATTATTGATCTTAAATGCCGCACCGATCAGCTCATCAGAAAAATCGATCTCAGAGCCGGTTAAAAACTCCAAAGAAGTACTGTCGATCACTACCGTCGCACCATCGCGCTCAATGACCAAATCATCATTATCTGGCGCGTCGGCAAAATCAAAAGTATAAGAAAAACCGGAGCAGCCGCCGCCGATCACTCCTACCCTTAGAGCATGGCGTTTTTGCTCTACCATTATTTCATTGATCCGCTTAGCGGCATTAGCACTTAAAGTGACGATAGTTTCAGACATGGATTTACTCTCTAGACTTCAAACTTAGGTATAATTGGTTAAACTTTTAATGTATATGGGAAGAAAACTCAAAAAGGCAAAAAACAATATTATGTCAAAATTGTTTCAAACACCACCAAGAGCAAGTTTCTCCTCCGATCCGCTTAATTCTAGAGGGCGATTGTTCGAGCAACAACCCAGCGCAACCCGCACACCTTACCAACGGGATCGCGATCGGGTTATTCATTGCACGGCGTTTAGACGACTAAAACACAAAACGCAGGTTTTTATCGCTCATGAGGACGATTATTACCGCACCCGCCTCACCCATTCATTAGAAGTCGCACAAATTGCTAGATCGATTGCCAGAGTTTTAGGGCTGGACGAAGATTTGGCGGAAACTCTGGCTTTGGGTCATGACCTTGGCCACCCACCCTTTGGCCACGCCGGTGAAGACGTACTTGATGAAGCAATGAAAAACTTTGAAGGCTTTGATCATAATGCGCAAACTTTGCGAATAGTCACCCATACCGAGGGTGTTTACCCCGACTTTGACGGCCTAAACCTTACTTGGGAAACACTAGAGGGTATCGTCAAACACAATGGCCCTGTAACAAGTAGCCATGATAAACCGCTACCTTGGGCTTTTCGAGCGTTCGACGGCTGGGATTGGCTGGAAACACACACCTATGCCGGCCCAGAGGCACAAGTTGCAGCATTGGCCGATGACATTGCCTATAATAATCATGACATTGATGACGGCTTAAGAGCCGGTTTAATAAGTATTGAGCAATTACTGGAGCTGCCAATGGTTGGCGAGGCTTTTAAGAATGTACACAATCAATACCCTGATCTCTCGGAAAATCGTAAAATCCGCGAGGCGGTTCGCAGGCTTATCGGCTATTGGGTACGTGACCTAGTTACAACCACCAAAGATAATATCAGCCGTCATAAACCAACCATTGCAGATGATGTAAGAGCAATGAGCCAGCCACTGGTAGCTTTCTCCATGGAAATGCAAGCCAACATTGCCGCTTTGCGCAAATTTTTACTGGAAAATTTATATCGTCATTACAAAGTCAATCAAACCAGATTCAAATCAAAACGGGCTTTGCGTAAACTATTTGATGCTCTACTTGATGATCCAACATTACTTCCCCCCGAACGATTACAATATTGCGGCGAGCCTGGTGACAAAAAAACAGCACGTATTGTTTGTGACCATATTGCCGGAATGACAGATACTTATGTGATTGATCAATATAAACGTCTGTTTTCACTTGATATGGAAACCTAAGATTGGTTTTATAAAAACTATTGATTCGCCCTTTTCGGGAATTGTGCAATGACTGAAGAAAAACGCGGGGTTTATACGCCGCCAGAAGACGAATATGATCGCTTTGATATTGGCGATGAAGACGATAGCCGCAGAGGGCCGCTATTGTTAGTGGTAGCCTTTGCTGTAGTTATTGCTTTTATAGCTGTTATCTATACCGCTTATAATCAGGGAGTTCGTTCTGGAGGCCGCAATGATACACCGCTTATTCAAGCAGCAGATGGGCCAATAAAATCAAAACCAAAAGATCCCGGCGGTATCGAGCAACCATCAACAGATGGGGCAGCTTATGATGTCATGGAAAAAGACAAACAGCCAGATAAGGTAATTATAGCTCCGCCCCCAGAACAGCCTATTGAAACAAAACCAATTGCCAAGCCGCAACCAAAGCCTGTGTCAAAACCTGTTGCAAAGCCGGTTAGAAAACCTGTTACGGTTGAGGGCAAGTTTGTTGTGCAGATCGGATCATTTCGCTCCGAACAACAAGCACTGGCTACTTGGAATGCTTTGGCAAAACGTTTGCCGCTGATTTTAGGTAAAACTACTGCCGACGTGCAACGAGCCGATCTTGGCGCAAAAGGAATTTATTACCGGCTACGGGCTGCTGCTTTTGCTGATCGAGCAAGTGCCAATAGTTTCTGCGGGCAGTTAAAGTCCAAAGGCCAGGATTGCTTAGTCGTTGGTCGATGAATGCCAAAGCAATTATATTCGGATGCTCCGGGCAGCAGCTTAGTGCTGATGAAATCACCTTTTTTCAGCAAGTACAACCGTGGGGGTTTATTCTGTTCGCGCGCAATTTGGCCTCCGAGCAACAAGTAAAAGGGTTAACTGAATCACTTAAAGCTACTGTAAAGCATCAACCGCATATATTCATCGACGAAGAAGGTGGTCGGGTATCGCGATTGCGTTCCATTGGCGGATGGATCGGCCCACCGGCAGCAAGCTTTCTTGCCCGCGGCGCACCAGAAGAAGTATGCATCAAGGCAATTCGCGCCAATTACCGGGCAATCGGCGCAAGACTAGCAAAGCTTGGCATAACTGCTGATTGCGCTCCGATTTTAGACATACCTATTGATGGCTCTGATCCGATTATTGGTGATAGAGCATTCTCACACCAAGCATCACAAGTCGCCCCCTTGGCACAAGCCTGCCTTGATGGGCTGGCCGATGCAGGAATTGGCGGAGTGATCAAACACATACCCGGACACGGAAGAGCCGAGGTCGATAGCCATTTATCATTGCCACTGGTAAGCACAAAACTGACCGAGCTTACCAAAACCGACTTCGTCCCGTTCAAACAATTAAATTCTGCAAAAATGGCGATGACCGCACATATTGTATATTCAAGCATTGATCCTGATAATCCGGCAACTGTATCTAAGGTAATCATCGACGAAATCATCCGTAAGCAGATCGGTTTTGACGGTTTACTAATGAGTGATGATCTGGATATGAAAGCCCTAAGAGGGTCATTGGCAAACCGCGGACAACGAGCATTATTGGCTGGTTGCGATATGTTACTACATTGTAGTGGCGATTTATCAGCGATGTGGGAGTTAGCAACAATAGTCCCTAAGCTAACAGGAAAAGCGCTATTAAGGGCTGAAAAAGCCGCCCCTATTTCAAAATCTCCACAACTTTGCCCCAAGCAAGCAATCACTGAAACAAATATAACTCACCAACAACTAATTGATAACAAAGTTAGCTATTGAATTCTTTGGTTCAAATTATAGTAAAACTGATTTAAGTTTTAGTTTCGGCAATGATTCTTGGATGATTATTTTGAACAATTCTGATTTTGAAGAAGATATTCGCTTTTCTGCCGCCAGCGAGGCAACAGGATCAGAACAGGTTCTGAACGTCGATCTTGATGGCTATGAAGGGCCATTGCATATATTGCTGGAATTATCCCGAAATCAAAAAGTGGACTTGCGCAATATATCCATTTTGCAATTGGCCGAGCAGTATTTGACCTTCATCAAGCAAATTCAATCTTTACGTATTGAGCTGGCGGCAGATTATCTGGTGATGGCCGCATGGCTAACTTACCTTAAATCCCGCCTGATCCTGCCACAGCCAATCAAGACAGATGAAGGGGCTGGCGCTGATGAAATGGCCACTGCCCTGGCTTTTCGCTTACAACGGCTTGATGCTATGCGCGCCGCCACCAAAGCCTTGAATAGTCGCGAGAGAGCCGGCATTGACGTTTTGTTGCGCGGGCAACCCGAAGGGGTAAGACGCATCAGATCGCCGATTTATCAGGCCAGTATATATGATCTGTTATCGGCCTATGCCACCAGAAGGTCACGAAACTCCAGAGCCAAAGTAGTATTCAAAAAACCAATCATTCTGGCGTTAGAAGAAGCACGACAGCGCTTGGAAAAAATACTTGGCAAAATGTCTGATTGGCTATCGTTAGAACAAATGATAACTGATTTTAATCTCAATGATCATGCTGATGCCCCGCCTAGAGCATCATTGCTTGCGCCTTCGCTGGTGGCATCATTAGAACTTGCCAAGGA
>JAKITZ010000121.1 GCA_021647805.1 Robiginitomaculum sp. | reverse complement strand
CACGGCGAATGGCGCTTGCCGCACCGCCAGAGCGGCAAATAATGTATTCGCTCATTAGAACCGGAATGCCGATAAACAACACACAAGCCAGATATATGATAATGAATGCGCCGCCGCCATTTTGACCAGCCTCGGCAGAAAACCGCCATAGATTACCTAGCCCAACCGACGAGCCAACCGCGGCCATAATGAATGCAAATCTTGATGACCATTGGTCACTTCCAGTCGAGACAGTTCCTGCCATGGTTATTTCCCCAATTTAAGCCCACTTAGATGTGGATGCGTTTGCCGCAACTTGGCTTGAGTTTACCGTGCGGTCAATGTTGATAATTGCTTTTGCTAACTAAACAGAAAGTAAATCCGTGTAAAAGCACTTTTGAACATATGTAATGCGGTAGTTTTATCTACCAATGGGGATAGCATGACTGACAATATTTACCAGAATAGTTCTAGGTTACGCGACCACGCTCAACGTGAAATGATGAACCGCACTGAACGACTGACCGGTGTCGGCTCATGGAATTATTCTCTGAAACAGAAAAGGCTCGTCGTATCAGATAATATTTACGCCATTTTCATGCTACCAAAAGCTAACAGCAGTACAGTAGAATTCAAAAAAGTATTCCCAAAGGAAATAGTTAAAACCTTTAAAGAGCTAAATCAAAAATGTGTAATTGACAAAGAACCTTATTCTCAGGAATACCATTTTTTTTCCGATGATGGCGTTGAATTCAATGGAACTATTTGCGGAGAACCAGAATATTGCCCGCAAGGTAAGATAACCGGAATTGCCGGTGTGATTCGCGATATGTCTGACCAAACCAACATGCGGATCGACAATAACATGTTCTTGCAGGCCGCAAAGCTTGGCTCTATCAGAGTTGATGACAAAAGAGGGCTTTTATCTTTGTCTACCGAAGCCGCCAAACTAATTGGAGAACCTGCATTACCATTACAAATAACCGCCGAAGAGTGGCGGCAACGCATTCACCCAGATGATCGTGAGCAAGCCAGCAATAACTACCAGAAAAGTATAAAGAGCAAAGCTTCGGCCATTCGCAAATACCGTATATTACATACGGACGGCCGATGGCTTTGGTTCGAGATCAGGTCAGATGCCAAATTTGATGATCATGGCCAACCAACAATAATTTATGTCACGATTATGGATATAAATGACAGGGTCAAATCAGAACAGGGAATTATCGAGAGTGAACAACGGTTCCGCGATGTTCTAAATCAATCACACGAAGTTATTTACGAACTGGATGCGAAAGGATATTTTCAATACATCTCTGATAGCGGGCCAGAGTTGTTCGGATACTCAAACGAGGAATTAACCTCTATGGCCGCCTATGACTTACTGGCGGATCCTAAACTAACATATCAAGAGTGGATGTCACTTCGTCACACCCAAGGAAACTTGGACACTGAACACCTTCTTACCCACAAATCTGGTCAAAAAATATTCATTCATTTCAACTCGGTTCCGATTTATGACAAAGAAGGTGTCATCACTGGTTTTCGCGGGGCTGCGCGTGACATTACCGAGCAAAAGAATGCTGAAATCAAACTACAGAAAAGCAAACAGCGCCTAAAAGAAGTTGTCGCAACAGCTCATGGCTGGATATTTGACCTTGATATAAAAGGCTGCTTTACCTTTAGTGAAAACTATATTTCAGCTTTTGAAAGCAGTGATTTAACTATAGAACGTCTCAGAGGTAAGCCAACCTATGCAATGGCTCCTGCGTTGGCGCCCAGGCATCAAGAATGGCTAGATATGATCTTAAGCTCACCTGATGGGGTGGCAAGCGAAATTGAACTTACAGCTCCTGACACAGACGACACGATTTGGGCGCGAGTTCATTGCATAGCCCGTTATGACGAAAATGGGCAATGTTTTGGTTATCGCGGTGTAGGTTTTGATGTAACCGCTCAAAAACAAGCCGAACTTGAGATAATTCGCGCCAAAGACGAGGCCGAATCGTCCGCCGAAGAGCGATCAAGATTTTTATCAACCATGAGTCATGAAATTCGGACACCGCTTAATGCTGTTATTGGCATGACCGATTTGCTTTTGGATAGCACGCTGGATCAACAACAAAGCAAATTGACCAAAACTGCAAACATGGCTGGCAAACACCTGCTTTACTTAATCAATGACATTCTTGACCATGCGAAACTTGATGCTGGCAAGGTTGTTTTAGAGGAAATTGAGTTCACTCCAAAACAAGAAATTAAAAACGTATTTGATATTCTCTCAGGAAGCGCCGAGGAAAAGCAACTAAGTTTAACAATGCAAACTGATTCAGATATTGCTGATATGTATGTTTGTGACCCAGCTCGTTTCAGACAGATACTTATCAACTTGGTTGGAAACTCCATCAAGTTCACTTCATCTGGCTCGGTTTCAGTTACAGCAACAACCACCAAGACCAATAATTTGCGTTTTGAGGTAATAGACACAGGCTTAGGCATAGCGCTTGAGACGCAGACCAAACTATTCAAGGAGTTTGCACAAGCTGATGCCTCCACCACTCGCAAGCATGGCGGAACAGGTCTTGGACTGGCCATTTGCAAGCGATTGGTTAAAGTAATGGGAGGCAAGATCGGAATGACTTCTGAATTAGGCCAAGGCTCTACTTTTTGGTTTGAAATACCATTGCAAAAAGTCGATGTAGTCACTCTTAATAATGACGAGCCACAGACCAGCGATCCATTGACCCAATTTAATGTCCTAGTCGCCGAAGACAACCCGGCTAACCAATTACTCATTCGCACAATATTGGAGAACCTAGGTCAATCGGTAACCATAGTTGAAAATGGATTACTGGTAGTAGAAGCGGCAAATGCTGAAAAATTTGACTTAATCTTCATGGATATTCAAATGCCGGAGATGGATGGAATAACCGCTAGCAAAATTTTGCGGAAAAGCGGTAATTCAATTCCAATAATTGCCCTTACAGCAAACCTCATAAAGGACGAGGAACACCGCTTTCATCAATCCGGTATGAATGATTGGCTAAGCAAGCCTTTTAGCATTAAGGATTTAGTTCAAAAACTAACGTACTGGGGTAATTATTCAAACCAGCAGCAAACACCGAAAAGCGAAGCAAACTTGCGAGAAAATAGTGCCTAAAGCGATTTCGGTTCAGTTTTTAGATGCATAAAACCAACTGCGGTAATTTACAGTTTTCCCCATTGGATAAAACTTAAAAAGACTTAGCCGTACAACAATATTGTTTTTGCACATGACTAAAGAAATACTTTGCTAAAACCCACGTTTTGTTGGGTTTGCCACATATTAACAATATCAAAGAGCCGCAAGTGAACGCATTAGAGCCATTTGCAACATCATTATAGCAGGTGGGGAGATTACGAGCACGATTGAAACTTATCCTCGCTGTTCGAGGGTGTCCAAGGGTCAATGAGGGTCAAATCTTTGCCAATTATCCCTCGTTTTAGATAACCTCTTTGCCAATGATTGCTAATTGAGGGTCAACGAGCATTTGCCAACAAAAGTGGGTCTGGAGCAATCCTAGTAAAAGTGGGTACCGGTTTTACGGCAAAGGATTGCGACCGCTCAAAAAGTTTTGCGGTGAGCAAATGCGACCACTACAATAAGTAGTGCAAACAAGACCCTTGTTAACCCTCCTTTTGTCTCGTGGCCCAATTGCTTCGCAATGACCTGCGACGGCGCGGCAAACGATTGCCCCAAACTTAAAATGTGCGCGGTCGCACCTAGTTAGTAATATTCTGCAAATGGTATGTTTTCTTATTTCGCGTGAAATATCAAAATATACGAATATGACTCCTTCTCCCCGCAGGGGAGAAGGTCGGGATGAGGGGCCTTGAAAAACCGTAATTAAGAAAACTGCCCTCCCCCGAATAAATCGTGTGATGACGGTTAGTGTTGGGGGTTAAACTCGCTTGATCTCACCGCCCATAGCGATAAGCCAACGGGTCAATACCCGGTTTGTCACCCGTCATCATATCAGCCAATAAACAGGCCGAACCAAGTGCCATCGTCCAACCCAAATGGCCATGTCCGCAATTAAACCAAAGACCACCCAGCGGTGCCGCGCCAACAAATGGTACGCAATCGGCACTCATTGGCAGCAATCCAGACCAATTTACAGCCGTTTCCCAATCAAATTGTGATGATAAATCAGGGTAAATTCGCGCACATAATTGTTTTAACTGCTGCAAGCGACTCTTCTGTAATGAGTGATCAAAACCGGCAAATTCAGCCATTCCGGCAATTCTTATTTTTTGCCCAATTGGTACAATTGCAATATGTTTGGCTTCATCGATTACCGGCATTTTTGGCATTTGAGGGCCAAGATGCGCGGCATCAAGGGTAATTGTATAACCCTTGACCGGTTTGATCGGCAGCTTCAAACCCACATTTACAGCCAAAGCAGCGCTCGGACTTCCCGCGCATAATATCACCGCTCCTTGAAAATCTCCATGATCAGTCTGCACCCCGACAACTTTACCATTTTCAGAAATAAAATCACCCACCCGAACCGAGGTTTTAATTTCACCACCGGCTTTGATGGCCAGATCCGACAAAAATAATGCAAACTTTCTGGCATCGGCAACACTGTCATCGGCAAAGTAAATCCCACCCTTAATCCAGTTCTTTGCCTCGAGTAGTTGCGGCTCTTTTTTTATTACTTCTTCGGTAGTTAATTGAGCGTAGCTAACGCCAAGTTTAGCAATTATATCAGTAGCTAATAATGATTTCCTAAAGTTACTTTTATTACTAAATATTTTCAACGAACCATTATTTAACTGATCAATGTCTGGTTTATACTCTTGCAAAATACTTGCCGTCTTAGAAGCCGAAAAATTAGCCAAAGTAAAATTAGATTGCACCGACTTTGGGTATTTGTCCGCCCATGAATTACGTAAAAACTGCAAACCCCAACTCGTTAAAGATGGTATTTGCCGCCAATGCAACTTCATTGCTGCACCGGGGAAAAACAGCGATGATGCTAAATGCCGCTCCACACCTGGTCCATTCCACGGCTCTGATTGTGATGGAGTCATCATGCCGCCATTGGCAAAACTGGTTTCTTTGGCCAGTTCATCTTCGGCTTCAAGCAAAACCGCGCCAATTCCACGGCGTGAAAGCTCGTACAAAGTGGCAATACCAATCAGCCCACCACCAATGATTATAATTTGTTTTGAGGAACCGCCGTTAACAACAGAACTACCAGCCATGACTAACCTAGCACTTTCCCCGGATTAAGAATGTTTTTTGGATCCATCATCGCCTTCAACTGACGCATTAGATCAAGCTCTGACTTTGAGCGTGATGTTGGCAACCACTCGCGCTTTTCCAGTCCAATACCATGTTCTGCTGAGACCGAGCCATTATAAGCGGCCAATGGCTGATAAACCACTTGTTCTACCTCGCCATGATCCAGCTCGTTTTCGACACCTGTGCCAATGGCTAGATGGATATTGCTATCACCTAAATGCCCAAACACTGCCAATTTTGCTTTATCGCCCCATTTGTCTTGCATGTTACTTGTCACATCAGCGATATATTCTTCCATGCAACCAATCGGCAGGCTGACATCAAAAGCAGCAGCCGGCAACATAGTCATAACCAGAGTTATAATATCATCGCGAATTGCCCACAAAGACTTGCGTTGGTCTTCGGAGCTAGCAATTACCGCGTCCAAGATCAATTCGTTTTCCATAGCTTTTTCCAGCAACTGCATAAAACGTGCCGCATCAATTTGTTGATCACCACCACAAGCCTCGATCAAAATGTAATATGCATATTCATCGGGCAATGGAGCCTTGTGCTGCTCATTACCCTTCAAAATCAACGAGTAATAGTTCTGCCACATCACCTCAAAGGCATTTAACGTCCCGCCTAGCGCACTGGAAAACATTCTCAATAATTTGGCTATTTTTTCAAAATCATTTACTGCCACTAAAACCGTATTGGTACTGATCATTTGCGGGCGCAATCGCAAAACCGCACGAGTAACAATGCCCAATGTGCCTTCGGAGCCGATGAATAATTGCTTGAGATCATAACCAGCATTGTTTTTTAACATGCTATTCATTGAAGAAATAATCGTACCATCGGCCAGAACCGCCTCCAGCCCCAACACTTGTTCGCGCATCATGCCATAACGAATGACTGAATTACCACCGGCATTGGTAGCAATCAGCCCGCCAATGCTAGCCGAACCACGCGCACCAAGATCAACAGCAAAGCTCATCGCCGATTGCTCTGCGCGTTCCTGCACCGATTGCAAGGGCGTACCGGCTTGAACGATCATCGTTGCACCATTATCATCAACAGTTTCGATCTCGCGCATTCTCTCCAACGAGATTAAAACATCATCTTTGACAGTATCAGTACCTTGCACCAAGCCACTAAGACCACCGGCAGGAACCACGCTTTGATTTGCTGCATGACAAAGCTGCATTACTTGCGATAATTCTTCGGTGGTTTTAGGGCGAATGATCGCCCTTGCTTCTCTATTGCCTAAACCAAGCCAGTTAGTTGGGCGAGAAGATACCTCATCACCAATGATAATGCCGGCCTTTCCGACTACTTCCTCAATTTTGACAAAAAGTAATTGCATGGTTTCTTTTCCTGCTTCAGCCTATGCGACTAAGTAAACAATGTATTAATCGGTCAAATTAGGTTAGATTGCAATCCATGTTGAACGAATCGTGTGAATTCAAGGGGATAATAATGCGGCTATTGATATTGACTATAGGAACATTGTTGCTCTTGTCGCTTGGCTCACAGACTTATGCGCAAACCCCAAGTATTGATATTTTCTCGCCTACCGGTGAAGCAAAACGAGTTTCACAAGTAAAAGTCCGCTTTAGCAGCAACATGTCCACTTTGGGTGATTTACGTCAAGATGATCCGTTTGAAATTGAATGCTCAACGAAGGGCAAAGGTCGCTGGGTTGACCCGAAAAACTGGGTATACGAATTTTCACCACGTCTGCCATCAGGCGAGCATTGTACATTTACTCCCCTGTCCGGCCTAAAAGATATTAAAGGTAATCGGCTAAGAGGAAACAAATCCTATTCGTTTAATACTGGCGGCCCAGCAGTACGATATACTAGGCCTTATGATGGGAACTCATCACTTTCCGAAGACCAGTACTTTGAATTTTTACTTGATGGCGAGGCCGACAAGGACAGCAT
>JAKITZ010000120.1 GCA_021647805.1 Robiginitomaculum sp. | reverse complement strand
TACTGCCATGTGGCAAAATGACAAAAGCCCACAAGCAGAAGGTCGTTTAGAGAACTTAAAAGAGCTGGTGCAGGCCATGGGCGAGTTTGATACTTTACCAGAATATCTTGAGCATGTGGCGCTGGTTTCCGAACGCGATACCGGTAATGAGGACGACCAGATCAGCTTGATGACCCTGCATGCTGCCAAGGGTTTGGAATTCCCACTGGTCATCTTGCCCGGTTGGGAAGAAAATACATTTCCATCGCAACGTTCATTAGATGAAACAGGCAATAAAGCCTTAGAAGAAGAACGCAGACTAGCCTATGTCGGCCTGACCCGTGCCAAACAGCAAGCAATCATTTATTTTGCCGCCAACCGGCAAATTTACGGCAGTTGGCAAGCAGTATTACCTTCAAGGTTTGTTGATGAATTACCGCCGGAACACGTCGAAGCCAGAGCCGAAACCGGATATTATGGCCATCAGGCACGAACAAATACAAATAGTGATTCCGGAGCAAATTACGACACACCCGGCTGGCGACGGTTTCAGGCATTAAAATCCACCGCCAAGCCCTATATCGAAGGCACAGCTAGAGCCAAGCCCAAATCCATCGATGGAAAATTTGCGCTCAATCAAAGAGTATTTCATGATAAATTTGGCTATGGCCGGATCAATTCCATTGATGGCGATAAGGCCGAAGTAAGTTTCGATAAAGCAGGAACCAAAAAACTAATGGTTAGTTTTTTGAAAAATCCTGATGAGCTTTAGAAATTACCGAACTTTCAAAGCTTTTAGCTCGCCATTGGCCTGACGTAATATTTGCCATGCGGACGACAAAAACAGGCTGCTCATAAACACTGCAACCACTAAATCTGGATAACGGCTTTGGGTCGCGGCCACCAAGCCCGCAGCAATTATCACTGCCACATTGCCGATCGCGTCATTACGGGAGCAAAGCCAAACAGAGCGCACATTTGCATCACCGTCTCTGAATTTGATCAATATCAAAACGCTAACTACATTGGCCAATAAAGCCAAAAATCCGATCCAGCCCATAGTCGGGGCATCAGGCACCAGATCAATAAAGAAACTCCACACAGATGCAGCTAATACACCAAAGCCAAGCACCGCCAACGACACCCCTTTGATCATCGCTGATACCGCGCGGAACTTTAATGACATACCAATCGCCACCAGACTTAGACCATAAGTCAAGCTGTCGCCCAAGAAATCCAGCGCGTCGGCCTTTAGAGCCATAGAATGTGAGAATGCACCGGCGATCATTTCGACCACAAACATCACGCCATTGATGGCAATAACCGCCCATAATGCGTTTTTGTATTGGCGGGTGGTTCCATCAAAATTACTGTCGTGTCCGCAATTAGCGCCCATAGTTTACTTTCCTTTTGCTAAATTTCGAGTATTATGAGCCCTATAGTAACTATAGGGGCAAGCAAAATTTTCAAAGAATTTTCCATCGGCGAGATCGCCAAAGCAATTGGCACCAATGTGCAAACCATTCGTTATTATGAGAAGCGCAAATTACTGGCCGAACCATTGCGCAATGCTAGTGACCATCGGGTTTATAGCATTGCGGATCGTGATCGACTGGCGTTCATTCGTCATGCTAGAATCCTTGGGTTCTCATTGGCGCAGACCAGCACATTGTTGCAATTAGCCGATCAACCTGAAATGCCTTGCGAAATGGCTGATAAGATCGTTCAAGAAAACCTTGAAAAAGTACGACAACGCATTGCCGCCTTGCGTGATTTAGAAAGCGAATTAAACTTGATGTTAAGTGGTAACCATAGGCAAGATAACCGCGAATGCCGGGTCATTGAGACATTGGCCGATCATCTTTTATGCAAGCATCAACAGCATAAAACAATAAGGGAAAAAGGGTTTGGGTAATTTATGGCAAATATCACTATTCGGGACAAAATCGGAATTACAACAGATTGAGAACTCTTTGCAAGATAGCCTACCGCCGCCATTATCATTTTCGCTATTTGAAGATGATTTACCAATTTGGCGATTGGAAATTATAGTTGATCAACAACCAATTGCATCCGAGTGGCGCGATCTTGCAGATAATATCAAAATCGAGAAATTGCCGGCAAAAAACTGGGTATTAGAATCATTACGGTTTTTAACGCCGGTAATAGCCGGAAGATTTTACGTGCATGGCTCACATGATGAACCTTCGCTTGCAAGAGATAAAGTTTCGGTCTGCATTCCGGCCAATATCGCCTTTGGCACCGGCCACCATGAAACCACTTCTGGCTGTTTGTTGGAATTTGACCAAATGCTGCGAGACGGCTTGAGTTTCAGTAATATCATTGATTTGGGCAGTGGCGCTGGAATATTGGCAATCGCTGCGGCAAAAACCTTAAACGCAAAGATCATTGCCACCGACATTGACCCTGAAACCATACCGGTGGCCGAAGGTAATGCGCTAAGCAATGATGTTGTTGGTAAAATAGAGTTTATAATCGCCGATGGCGTAGACCATAAATCACTACAAGCAGGCGTACATGATCTGGTATTTGCCAATATATTAGCAATGCCACTGATTGAAATGGCCGAAGGAATATCCAATTTATTGGCGTCGAGCGGTTATTTAATATTGGCCGGACTATTAAATGAACAGGCCGAAGCAGTTGCCTCGACCTATAAAAAGCATGATATGAAAATTATCCGCAGCCGAATTATGGTAGTGGGTCAATTTGAAATTCTTTTCTTATAAGTCCCGCGTTTCTTGCTTTTTTCATTCTCTTCTTTTTCCACAAGCGCAACAATGTCTGTCATTTCCCAAAGCGTGTTAGTAACACCAGCCGCCATTGCAGGACTATATTTAAGTGTCTCATGGATTTTGACAAAGTTGTAATACATGAAGTGAAGAGCAACGGCGCTAGCGTGGTTGTCTACTTTCTTAGAAAAACCATTTGTCAGGCGCGTAAAGCGGCGCATGTGCATACGCATGGTTAAGTTTTGACGCTCGACATATGATGTGGACACAAGAGCCGCGATAGGATTACCCTCAACTGGACGCTTCTTAATGCCTTTACATTTGGCAGGACTATAACGGCCTTTCGTACTTTCAGGTGATTTGCCATATATTTTGATTAGTTGCGCATAATCCACATCGCACCCAAACGCTCCCTCGACGGCTTCAAGATATGCCTTATGCCCATCCGTAGTCATTTGGACGCGGTTAGCGAGCCGTGATGCTACATCGTTCATAAAGGCATTGGCATACTCGCTATCACGTCCACCGACGAGATAAGACACAATCAACTTGCTATCAGGGTCAATCGCTGTCCATGTCCAAGTGTCACCAGAAAATTCAGGCGCGGACTTTGCTTTCTCGACGTTCTTTTGCTTGGCATATGTGAATGACCATATTTCATCACACTCTATACGAACCGCGCTCACATTACGAACGTGTTCATCATGGTACGCGGCGCAAGCCCGTCCAGTATCGACTAATAGCTTAGATATGGTGTTTTTGCTTGCACCCGTGACCCGCACGATTGCGCGAATAGACATACCCTCACAAAGTAACTGTAAGATTTGGGCGCGGGCTTTGGTGTCTAATTTGTTCATACCATTTTATACCTGACCCTTTTAATTAAGTCAAGCATAAAGGTCAGTTTAACAATAAGTGTTTATTTTGCTTGCGTTGCTCGCATTTTAACTCTATATTCTCATTATGGAAATTGAGTTTGCCTCCGCAGATTTAGCTTTAATTGAAACTGATGATGCGGCAACGACCAAATTGCCTATCGCGGTCATTAAATCTACGCGGCGAAAACTCACTATCTTACGATCTGCGCCAGATGATCGCACATTAAGAAACTGGAAGAGCCTCCACTACGAAAAATTGAAAGGTGATAGAAAAGGACAACGGTCAATACGGGTTAATAATAAATATAGAATTGTTTTTTTATTGGATTCGGAAACAGACCCGCAAAAAGCCACCATACTATCAGTTGAGGATTATCACAAATGACACGCACACCGGGGAAACCATTAGCCGAACATCCAGGCATATTCATTTTGGATGAGCTTGAAGCGCGCGGCTGGGCGCAAAAAGACCTTGCTTATGTTTTAGGCACATCTCCACAACAATTACATAGAATTTTAAGCGGAATAGGTAACATCACGCCTGAATTTGCTTTAGCTCTGGGCGATGCTTTTGATGTTTCGCCAGAGTTTTTCTCCAATCTTCAGAAACTATATGACCTGAGCCACGCAAGGAAGCCTGATGTAGGTGTACGGACAAGAGCAAGTTGGGCTTCCGAGTTTCCTATAAGGAAAATGATAGAGCGTGGATGGATAGAGGACACTGATTCAGGGCTTCTTGATGCACAAATGCTTAGGTTTTTTGGTAAAAACTCAATGACAGACGTTCCGTTTGTTGGGAGTGGGTTTGTTTATGAACACGCGGCCAAAAAAACTGACTATTCAGAAACCACACCCTCTCAATATGTTTGGCTTCACCGCGTTAAGAAGATGGCTGAATCCTTTGACGCACCTAGTTATAGCGAAAAAACACTAAGAGATAGCTTGCCAGAGTTGCGGCGGCATATGCTCTCCAAAGCAGACATAGGACAGATTCCACATATTTTGAAAAAATGTGGAGTAAGGTTCTTATTGATTGAATCTTTACCTAACACAAGCATTGACGGGGTTTGCTTATGGCTAAGTGACCAACCGGTAATTGGTATGACAACCTTACACGATAGAATGGATAATTTTTGCTTCGTTCTTCGGCATGAAATTGAGCATATTCTTAATGGTGATGGAAAGAAAGAAAGCTATTCCCCTATCGACAGTATGGATGGCAACCTTCGCTTGAATGCTGATGATATTAGCGAACAAGAAACTATGGCTAATAACGCCGCCGCCGAGTTTTTAATACCGCGCGACAAACTGCTTTCATTTTATGATAGAAAAGCACCGTTCATTTCAGAACGTGATGTTCTAGCTTTTGCCGCACGTCATGAAATTCATCCTGCTGTTGCAGTTGGGCAAATTCAATACTTATCAAAAAAATATAATTGGCTTAGAAAATACCTAAAGGGCATACGGCAGTATCTTGGAGAGTGGGAATACCGCGATGGATGGGGTCATGTTGCCCCAACAGAGCTATAGGAGAAGAAAATGGCTACAATTAATGAACAGTGGATCCTCGCTTGGAATGAGTACGAAACACTAACCAGTGCGAAAGCTATTAACTACAATGACTTCATCACGTGGGCATTAGAAAATGATAAATGGAAACCAAGGCCACAAGACATCCGTAGCCTTGCTAAAAAAGAAGTTGGAGCCGCCCTAAGGCAGTTAATGCGCATCGATGAGCGTGGTGTTACATATAGGGCAAAGCAGGTTGTAAAAATACTGGAAGATGGCAATCAGCTCACGTTCGTTTTTGATATCGATACCGGTGGTACGGACAACTTGCGGCGTAAAGCAATTAGACAAAGGCGAGATGCTGTTGCTGCTGATATATTTAGAGCGAGGTCAGATGTCGACCACATGAATTTTAAGTTTCCTACGGAAGAACCTTATCAATTTCCACTAGACTTTAGTGAAGATTATGAAGAGCGTAGGGCGGAAGAGCGTATGAAATGGCAAGCAAAACAGAGCGAAGAACGCCGTAAACTTGGTTAGTCTGCTTTCTTCCACCGTGCATTAGCTGCGATTTGAGCTATCTCTGACCGTTCTTGCGGGGTCAAGGCTTTAGCTCTTGCCTTACCACCTTTCTTACCACCTTTTGATGAGCGTACTTGGGATGCGGTAAATTCTTCTTCTGATTTTTCACCAGTAGCTATATCCACAATGGACTTAGCCAGTTTGTTCATATCTGCTGGACGTTTGGGTTTATTCTTCATTCGTTGATACCCTTTTCATCACATCTTCAACACTCTCAAGCGTAAGAAAAACGTGATCCCCAATTGATGAAATAACAGTTTTGTTACCATCCCTTGAGACAGTCCAAACAAGGTCGGTATTGATAGGACGGCTTTTGCCTTCCATGTCAGTAAAATATTTCCAATTGGCCATACATAGAATATAAGAACTAAATTGGTTATTGCTAGGGGCTAATTTCAAATTGACCCACTACCCGAATTATTGGCGATTGGACAATCTTGGTTTTGCAGAATTAAGCTGCGCGTTGTTCTCTGCGCTCACGACGTTGCAAGCGACGAGTTGCCAAATGTGGCCGACCAGAATATGGGTTACGCGGATCATTATTGTTGCCTGCAATATTATTATTGGAAGCCACAACAAATTCAACTGGGCTAGAAGTAGATTTAAAAAACGATTTAATGAAAGACATTGAGGAGCTCCTTTTTGTTGCTGTGTCTATTCTTTGTTATCTCCAGGCTGATATGGTGTATTGAAGGTAAAAGGAAAACAGCTAAAACATCAGCCTTGATATGCATAATTGCATAGCTGCGAAAACGCAGAGTTTTGGGTTGCAAGAACAACTTGAAACGCTTAAATTTCACTCGAGCATTTGCCAACAAAAGTGGTTACCGGTTTTGTGGTGAGCAAATGCGACCACTTAAAATATACATTTGCCAACAAAAGTGGATACCGATTTGCTAGGAAATGCGAAAACAAAGAGTTAAAGCCAATGATACAAGATTTCACAGTTAAAGGCGGGCCAGCAATAGGTCGCGCCAATTTGCCCCTTTTGCGCCAGCAATTATCTAAGCTCGGCCTAACCGGAATGATCGTCCCGCATGAGGACGAATATCAAAATGAATACTTACCCGCAGCAACAGACCGACTTGGCTGGTTAAGCGGCTTTACCGGCTCGGCAGGTGCTGCGATTGTTATGGTTGATCGTGCGGTTATGCTTAGCGATGGACGCTATACCATACAAGTTAGAGAGCAGGTTGATGGTGATTTATTTGAATATGCAGATTTGATGCAACCGGGTATTTCCGGCTGGATTGAAGGTAATACCAAATCAAGCGATCGCATTGGTTATGATCCACGTCTGGTCTCGCCTGATACCTTGGCAAATTGGCAGCAAGCGGCAAATAGCTCTGGAGCAGAATTAATCGCTTTGCAAAACAACCCAATTGACGAGGTGTGGACGGATCGTCCAGTAATGCCAAAAGCTGCAATCCATCCACATGCTGTGCTGTTTGCCGGTCAAGCGCACGGCGAAAAAATATCGCAGATTGCTGATATTTTGAAAAACAACAATACTGATGTCACAATCATTACCGCTCCGGCCAGTATTGCTTGGTTATTTAATATTCGCGG
>JAKITZ010000119.1 GCA_021647805.1 Robiginitomaculum sp. | reverse complement strand
TACACTCAAAACAAGATGCCGATGAAATAAACTGGTTGATTAAATTGATCACTACTATTCGTTCGGTAAAATCGGAAATGAATATTCCACCGGGAGCAAAACTGCCCTTGCTGGTGGCTGGAGCATCGACGCAAACCACTGAACGATTACAGCGGCATCAGGCATTGCTAAAATGGCTGGGACGAGTGGAGTCTATTGAACAAATCACTGAGCTTCCCAAATCTGCTTTGCAACTTGTTTTGGACGAGGCTGTGTTTGGTCTTGTTACCGAGGGCGTGGTTGATATGTCCGAAGAGCGCGAGCGGTTAGCCAAGCAAATCACCAAAACTATTGCTGAGATTGCCAAGATCGAACAAAAACTTGGCAATGAAAACTTTGTTGCCAGAGCACCGGAAGCTGTTGTGGCTAAAGAACGTGGTAAAAAGTCCGAGCTTGAGCAAAAACTAGCCAAAACTAAAGGGGTATTAGAACGACTTGGCTGATTTTTGTTTAAGGACTTACCCGCCATTTACCGAAGTTAGCGGCACTCTTGCGGCGCGTATTGATGGCGCAAGGCCGCCAAGAAAGCCAACAATCAATGCCATAATGATCCCGGACTGTACTGATTGCGCTGTCACCTCGAATTTGAAAACAACTTGGGTAAAGCCGGCGCTTAAAGTCGAGGTGCTAAGGCCGTTAAACATTAAATAGGCCAGTAATGCCCCTAATAAACCGCCAATAAATGCCAATAATAAGGCTTCGACCATAGTGCCAATAAAGGTGGAAAACCCGTTAAAGCCAATGGTTCGTAAAGTAGCAATTTCAGAAATTCTAGCATCGACCGAGGCATACATGGTGTTCCACGCGCCAGCCAGTGCGCCGATTGCCATAATGATAGCCAATGGCCAGCCGACAAAATTGACCATGTTCTCTAATGATCCAGCTTGCCCTGCGAAAAATTGTTTTTCCGTTTGAATATCCAGTGATAATTGCGGCTCATTTTCCGCCCATTGTTTGAATTTCTCCAATCCGTCAGCTCCATCAAGTTCCGCCCGAACAGATTGGTAACTATTGCCCCGTCTAAACAGGTTTTGCAAAACCCCGGCATTGGCCCATATTTCGCTTTCGAACACAGTGCCGCCGGTGGAAAAAATGCCAACTACTTTCCATGTATTGGGTCCAAGACGTATTTCTTGGCCAAGGTCAAAGCCGGCAAATTCGCGGATAACCGCTTCGCCAACGATTAGCTCATTACTCCCGCTGGCAAACATCGTGCCTTGAGTTATTTTCATACCTTCGCGTAATTGCATGGCGTTTTTGCCAACCCCGCGTAAAGGCAGATTGACCTTAGTCATGGTCGAGCGTTTAAGCCCATCAGCGATCACATATAATTCCGCCGATATAATAGTATTGCCATTTTCATCACGCGAAAGCCCAGGGGCTTCGCTGATCAGACGTATTTGCTCGCCAGAAATGCCGCTATTAAGCTCTGTTTGTGCGCCTTTGCGCAAAACCATAGCTACATTATCAGAACCAGATCCAGATAAAGTTGCCGAAAACCCATTGGACATTGCCATAAACGCCAATAACACACTAACCACTAAAGCCACCGCAATGATGGTTGCCAGTGACATTCCCCACCGTTGCGGGATAGAGCGTAAGTTTAAAGCAGTAACGGCAAATATCTGTTTAAGCATTTTAAGTTCCTAGCTCTTACCAAGGGCGTCAACGATTTTGACGTTCATGGCTTTTAGCGCCGGTAAGAAGCCGGTGACAAAACCAAATGCAATCATCAAGCCGATGGCGATTAAAACAATCTGCAAAGACATAGACATTCCCGGCATTGCTGTGGCCATCATTGGCCCGATTGCCGAGACGGCCAGATATGCCAATCCCAGTCCAAGCAAGCCACCAAACAGGCTAATGATTATGGACTCAGCTAATACTAATGAGAATATCCTTCCCGTTTGAAAGCCAAGAGTTTTCATTACCGCAATTTCCTTGGTACGTTCGGTTATTGCCATTACCATCGTGGTGCCGACGATGACCAATATGGTCATAAATGATGCACCGATTATTAAGGTTAGTATCAAGCTTATATTACCGACTTGTGCCAAAAATGCTTTGTTAAAAGCAGCCTCCGAGGAGGTTTCAGTTTCAGCAAAAGAATTGGCGAATAACTCGTCTATTTGCTGAGCGACCATGTCATTATTGTCCGCCTTGTCAGATGTTACTATCATCCAGCCGATCATGTCTTTGGCAAATGATTTGCTCTCATTGAAATAGTCATAATGAAATATGGCATAATTGGCGCCGACAGCTTCTTCATCGCCATCGAAAATAGCACATATAGAAAATTCCCAAGCATCCGAACCGCCGATTTTGCGCCAAATATTACTTTTTAATGGAATATTGTCACCGACTTTCCACTCATGTTTTCTTGCAATATCAGAACCTACGGCAAGGCAATTACGGGTTGATAAGAACGCTTCTTTTTGGCCAGCGGGAAATACCAGTTCTGGATAGGCTTCAAGATAACTTGGTACATCTACCGCAAAGCTTTGTACAAAATTTCTTTGGTTTTGATAATAACCACCGAACCAAGAGGCGTGGGTGACGTTTTTAACACCGGAAATCGCTCGCACTTTATTGTAATATGCGATGGGCATGGAAACTGTAAAATTGATTTTATTGACAACAATTAGCCGATCAGCAGCGGCAGTATCTGTTCCGGCATTCCATGCCTTAAAAAATGCGCCCAATACACCGAAAATCAGAAAAGCGATAAGTATGGAAATCACTAGAAGTGCGGTACGTAATTTCTTGCGCCCCAGATTGCTCAAAACAAGAGAGAAGTTATTCATTATTTCCGTTCCCGGCGGATAAATTCGCCTTTGTCTAGAAATAATTCCGTTTTGGCATATTTGGCAGCTTCGGGGTCATGGGTGACCATGATAATTGTCTTGCCCATATCCTTGTTCAAAACCTGTAGCATTTTTAATATTTCATCAGCACTGGTTCGATCAAGATCACCAGTTGGCTCATCGCAAAGCAGAACCTTGGGGTCAGCAACTATGGCTCTGGCAATTGCCACTCTTTGTTGCTGGCCGCCGGAAAGTTGCCGTGGTCGGTGATGGGCGCGATCGCCAATGCCGACAATGTCCAAGGCGGTGGCAATTCGTGCTCTTCGTTCGGACTTTTTTACTGGCGATAATAATAGTGGCAGTTCAACATTTTGCGCGGCGGTAAGCGTTGGCATGAGATTATAAAACTGGAAAATAAAGCCGATATTTGCCGATCGCCATTTGGCCAGTTGTCCTTGACTTAAATTATCAATCCGCTGCCCTTCAAATAGTACTTCACCAGTGCTAGGTTTGTCGATCCCGCCTAATTGGTTGAGCAAGGTGGTTTTACCCGATCCAGACGGCCCCATAATGGCAATGAAGTCACCATTTTCAATGCTCATGTTTAAGTTATCAAAGATCGGAATATTCTCGCCGCCACGTGAATAGCGTTTCGAGAGATTGCGTAACTCATATAATGGCGTGTTGGTGTTCATATTACTCTCCACTTGGTGTGTACAGTTTATCAAACATATTACTCTTCGACAAATGTTACCTTGGCCGCCATGTCTGGTAACACTCTGGCATCTATTTCATCAAACGCAACACGTACTTTAATGGTTGCTCGCGCCCGATCTGCGGTTGGAATTATTGCCACTACTTTGGCGGCAATTTTCCAATCTTGGTATGCATCAAGAACGGCAACTACTTTTTGCTGTGGTAAAATTCGCCCGATTTGCCCCTCATTGACATCAACTTCTATCTCTAGGGATTGCATATCAACCATGGTGGCAATGCCGGTTCTAGTAAAACCGCCGCCGGCAGATGATGGCGATAATATCTCGCCGACTTGGGCGTTTTTGGCAATCACCACACCGGTAAACGGTGCGCGAACCACATAACGCCTAATTAAGTCTTGCTGACTGGCAATATTAGCCTGTCCTGCGGCAAAATCGGCTTTGGAACCGGCGAGTCGGGCGTATAATGTTTGTAGCGCGGCATCAGCTGCGGTAACCGCAGCTTTTGGGCCGATGGATTTGTTGAACAAGATATTTGCGCGATCCAGTACGATTTTGGCTTCGACTATTTGCGCTTCTAACGATTGCACGGCTCTGCGTGAGCTTTCGGTTCTAGCGGTGATTTGTCGCAAAGCTATTTGTGCGCGATCATCATCAAGTCTGGCCAATACTTGTCCTTTGGAAACCTTTGTACCTTCTTCAAACAATATTTCGCGAATGGTTCCGGTGATCTCGGCAGAGACGGTGGCTTGGCGACGTGCAACCACATAGCCCGATGCAACTAATCCAGAAAGCCGTGGAGCCGTTGGGGATTGGGTTTTGCTTTTTTGTTCGACGAGGGTATTTGCTTGTTCGGCGGCAATAAGGGCAGCTTGCAATTTACCATTCATCAGCCACCAAGTAACAAATGCGGCAATTATTGCGGCAGAAATTGTAAAAATTAGAATCGGCCAGATGGAATTAGTATTATCACTGTGGCCGCGATCTATGGATAGTGATTGTAATTGTGCTTTTTTATCCATTTTTATTTGCTTTCCAGTTAGATCAAGCGAGTAGTTCTTATGGCCTAAGTTATACAGGCTTTATTTAAGCAGATATATGACTATGGTGAAACCTACAATAATTAAAGGCATGGTTTCATGAATCAGCAAGCAAACCCCAATTCGGTAATCAATATTGGTGGTGGCAAAATAAACCAAGTTAAGTTTGGTAATAATTTGCCGATGGCATTGATTGCCGGGCCATGCCAGATGGAAAGCCGTGAGCATGCAATGCAGTGTGCCAAGGTTTTACGAGAAATTTCGGAACGATTATGCATTGGGTTGGTGTTTAAGACCAGTTTTGACAAAGCAAACCGCACTTCGGCCAGTGCGCAACGTGGCCTTGGATTAGAGGCGGCTTTGCCGGTGTTTGCAGAAATTAGAGAAACCTACGGATTGCCGGTATTGACCGATGTGCATACTGCCGAGCAATGTAAGCAAGCTGCCGAAGTTGTTGATGTTTTGCAAATTCCAGCATTTTTGTGTCGCCAGACGGATCTTTTACTAGCGGCCGCCAAAACCGGCAAAGTGGTCAATGTCAAAAAAGGGCAGTTTTTAGCTCCGTGGGATATGAAGAACGTTGTTGCTAAAATCACCGGCGCAGGAAACCCACAAGTAATGATCACCGAACGCGGCACCAGTTTTGGGTATAATACGTTGGTTTCTGATATGCGGGCTTTACCAGTATTGGCTGAGACCAAAGCTCCAGTAATTTTTGATGCCACTCATTCCGTGCAACAACCGGGCGGCCACGGTACGTCCTCCGGTGGTCAGCGCGAATTTGTTGCGGTTTTGGCACGAGCTGCCGTTGCGGTTGGGGTGGCCGGTGTGTTCATTGAAACCCACCCTGATCCGGATAATGCGCCATCTGATGGCCCTAACATGATTGCTTTGGACAAGTTCGAGGATTTGGTAAAAGAGTTGATGGCTTATGATGCTGTTACCAAGAATTATTGATTTTTGAAAAAATCCAACGCGCCTTGTAAAATATAAATTGCCGCCAACTTGTCGATAATTTGTTTGCGTTTATTGCGCCGTGTGTTGGCTTCTATCAAGGTTCTCTCCACCGCCGAAGTGGACAGGCGTTCGTCCCAAAACAGTATCGGAATATCGCGAATTGCCATCATGTTTCTGGCAAATGCTCGAGTTGATTGCGCACGGGGCCCCTCGGTGCCGTCCATTTGAATTGGCAGACCAAGTACAATGCCGGAGCAATCTCGCTCATCATAAAGCTTGAAAATTTCTTCTGCGTCCTTGGTGAATTTGACTCGGTTCAAAGTGCAAATGCCACTGGCAATGGTGCGCCGGATATCGGAGCCGGCAAGACCAATAGTTTTGGTGCCAGGGTCAATTCCAAGCAAAGAGCCGGTAAGCGGCATTTCTTCTGGGGTAATAATAGGCATGAGCCTTTGTCTTACTGATGGAAGACTTTTGCAAGTCAAAACATCATGCCCAAGGCTTGCGCTTTATCTTGGCTTTTGTTACCGCTCCAACTTGAATTTCTTTTGAGGTAAATCTGATGTCCGTTAATGCTGAAAATGTTAAAAAAATTGCCCGTCTTGCTCGTTTGGAAGTGCCAGAAGAACGGCTTGAGCCATTGGCTAAAGAGCTAAATGATCTGCTTGGCTGGATTGAACAGCTAAATGAGGTCGATGTGGACGGGGTCGAGCCGATGACTTCGGCGGTGGAAACCCAAATCCACCTTCGCCAAGACGAAGTTAATGATGGAAATATCCGCGATCAGGTATTGGCCAATGCGCCTAAATCCGAAGAGGGCTTTTTTGTTGTGCCCAAAGCCGTTGAATAGGGCAGTTAAATAATGAGCGATCTTACCAAACTAAGTTTAAGCGAAGCAGTTTCTGGATTGCGAGAGAAAAAGTTTTCATCTCGCGAAATTACTCAAGCCCACCTAGACGCTATGGAGCAGGCGCGTGGTCTTAATGCTTATCTTACCGAAACCCCAGACAAAGCTTATGAAATGGCCGATGCGTCGGACGCTAAAATAGCCAAAGGCGAGGGCGGTGCGTTAGAAGGCGCACCGATCGGTATCAAAGATTTATTTTGCGTGGACGGGGTGAAAACCTGTGCCGGTAGTAAAATATTAGGTGAATTTGTCCCGCCTTATGAAAGTACCGTAACCGCAAAACTTTGGGACGATGGCGCGGTGATGCTCGGCAAATTGAACATGGACGAATTTGCCATGGGATCAAGTAATGAGAACAGCGCCTTTGGCAATGTGATTAGCCCTTGGCAGCGCAAAGGCTCAAACACAGCAATGGTTCCCGGTGGCTCGTCCGGTGGCTCGGCTTCGGCTGTGGCTGCGGATTTATGCCTTGCGGCAACTGGAACTGATACTGGTGGTTCAATCCGCCAGCCTGCGGCTTTTACTGGTTTGGTTGGCATCAAGCCCACTTATGGTCGTTGCTCGCGTTATGGCATTGTTGCATTTGCTTCTTCGCTGGATCAGGCGGGGCCGATAACCAAAACCGTAGAAGATGCGGCTTTGATGTTAGCTAGCATGTCCGGATTTGATGAAAAAGACAGTACGTCCTTGCGCCATGATGTACCTGATTTTGTGGCGGCTTGTACGAAATCACTAAAAGGCATGCGTATTGGTATTCCCAAAGAATATCGTATGGATGGCATGCCAGAAGAAATCGAAAAACTATGGCAACAAGGTATGGCTTGGTTGCGTGATGC
>JAKITZ010000118.1 GCA_021647805.1 Robiginitomaculum sp. | reverse complement strand
TTGCTCGAAGTAATACCTTTGCCAATGATTGCTAATTGAGGGGTAAGCATCATTGCAAACAAGATCCTTGTTCACCCTTCTTTTGTCTCGCGGCAAAGTGCTAAAGCACCGCCTGCGACGGCGCGGCAAACGATTGCCGGCACGCAGTCGCGCTTGCCAGCCGAAAATGGCTGGAATTGTCTCGCGGTAAAATACCAAAAACGCCGTCATTCCGGCGAAAGCCGCAAGCCAGCTATGTAGTTCCCGCGCCAAGATCCTATTGCCAGACGGGGTTTGAACCCCGTCTGTTGGTTTCAATTGATCAAATTGCTTATCCTAGAGAAAATTAAACCATTGCGAACGGGGTTATAAACCCCGTCCGGCTATGGCCTGTCACAAATGCCGCTCATAATCCATTTTTTCGTTCAATACACGTATGATATGTACCTTGGCTTTGCTGGTACGGTAGAAAACAAAATGGCTCCCTATAAGATATTTTCTATAGCCTTTTCGTATATAATCACATGTCTTGCCGATAGCTGGAAATTCAGCGATCAATCTGAACTCTTGATCAAGCTGGTCATGGTATTTGTCAGCTTGTACTTCACCCCATTTTTCAAACGTGTAATACCAAATATCAACAATGTCTTGCTCGGCCTGATCATGAATATGAATTTTTAACAATTCAACCGACCAAGCCAGCCTGCTGTTTTGCCCTAGCCCTCAAAGCTACCATATCCAAAACACCTGCATCGCCACTTTGCTCACCTTCTATCAAGGCGGCGCGAAGGGCTTGCAATTTCATTTCCTGAAATTCCGTTTCGGATACAATAACTGCAACGGGTTTGCCGTTACGAGTTACGCTTATGGGCGCACGTTGCGACCTTAATAATATATCGCCAAATTCCCGTTTTGCGTCTGTTGAACTATATGTTTTCATGACATGACCTCTTTGGTAATTAACTTAATCAAAATAGGCAAAATGGTCAAGTTAATCACTTGTTTAAATATACCCCGTCATAATACAGAATTTAGTAAACCGTCACCGTAATTCTCGCTTATTGTCCATCCCGCTTATTAAGCGCAATAGCCTTTTTGATTGATTGTTCATAAGCGCCAGAACCGGTAACTATATCAGAGCACCGTGTTTTTAGTCGTTCAGCTACTTTGGCGTGTGCATCCCATGTTGAAGATGCCTGAGTATTGTAAACATCCCATCTATTCGTGGTTGCAGGCTTGCATAGCATATAATATTTAGTCTCCTTCTTACCAGAGGAATTGCTACTTGAATTTCCAGACGAAGTATTGCTTCCAGAGCTTAGCTCAATGGAGTTGAAGTTTGGGCTATCGTCCTCCTCATACACCTCCTCATATGCCTCCTGTCCGTATGAAGAAGACGAGCCTAAACTTGATTGGTTTGTATTTTGTTGTTGCTCTGCGTATTCCCGGGTGGCTTGGCCAACGGCACCAATTAAGTCACCCCAAAACTGTTTTCTCTTGGCCTTTTTCTTTGCCCTTCGCGCCTTGTCTGCGTTGATTTTGCGCCATATTTCTGCGGTTTCGCGTTTGGTTTTTGCAATATAGGCCACAGTGTCGTCATATTTCTTTTGGGCGGCAATTCCCTGGTCGAAAATATCTTCTGTGCCGGCATAAGTGCTGGTTGTGGCCTGATTATCCTGCTTGTCTTTCGCTTGGGCCATTTTTTGGCGAAACGCATTTACCGAATTGGTATTTTCCTCTTCATCAAAATTATATTGTTGCAGTGCTTTTTTGTCGGCCTGCAATCTCGCTTCTGCCTGCGCAATAGCCCGGTCCATAATTTCATTGCCGCGCTCATTGGCCAGTTTCCAGGCCAGATCAAAATTCGCCCCATCAACAAATTTGGTTGCATAATCAATATAGGCTTGTTGCGTATCAAGCTTGCGGGCCTGCTCCCAAGCTCTTTCTTCCCTTTCCAATTTGGCGATCTCGGCTTTTCGTGCATTGATCATGGACTTTAATTCTGGAATGGTTTTGCCCGATAGATCATAAGGGCTTAAGCCAAGGTCAAGCGCCTCACCTTCCAAACTACTAATTACTGAATCCCTGATAATTTTTTCATTTCTTGCGTCAATAGCATCAGATTTGGCTTTGCGTCTGGCCGCATCACCCTCGTCCAGAATACTGTCCACCGCCATAAAGAAATTCTCCCCCGTCATGGATTTTTCCTTGGCCAATGCATATGCTTGTGAAGGTGTCATACCAGCAGGCACCGCCCCGGGATTTTCAGCCATTTGCTCGAAGAAATAATTTTTATAGGCGGTTTCTCTTTCTTGATCCCATTTTAGCTGCCGGTTGCCGCTTATGGCATCATATATGTTAAACATTTGCTTTTGCGTGACTTCGTCGACCGTCGGGCCGCCGGAGCCAAGGCGGACATTTTTACCGATTAAACGGCCAGTTCCCCAACCAACATCAAAGGCCATTTTCATATTGCCGTAACCGGGAACCAGCTTGTCCTTAAAGCGGTCGCTAATTTCGTCTTTGGCTTCTGCGTAGGCATATTGGGCCATTTGCTTAAGGTCACCTTGTTGCATGAGGTTTGCAATTTGCTGGGCTTTATTTGCTTTGGCATAATAACCCATGCCTTTGCCGACTTTCTTATAATTGCTATCAGCAAGGGCGTTGAGTTTTTTTCTTGTCTCGGATTTGCTTGGAATATCACTGAAAATTGCCGGTTTTTTCAGGTTTGACGAGCCTGAACTATTTTTTTCGAGCTTTTCGTCAAGAAACCCTTGGGTTTGTTTCAATCGTTCTTTGGCATCGATCAGATCGGATTTTTTCTTGAAATACTGTCTGGTGATTTGCTGTTTTTCAGTTTCCGATAGATTGTCATTATTCAATTTATCTGAAAGCTGTTTCAGGTCAGCATCATTGCGGATAACATCAAGGGCGGCCTTCTTGTCGGTTTTTTGCAAGGATAATGCCTGTATATCCCTTGATGTCTTGAACCAAGCATCAACATTCTTGGTATCAACATCAACATTTTCCCAATTTCTATTGTGTACCGCTTCCAAAGTTTGCCTGTAAGCTTCAGGTGTGCCGGATAACTTGTTCTTCTGCATGAAAGCTTTAAGTTCTGTGTCGGATATATTCGACATCATTTTGTTGGTGCTTTTTCCAAATCCTTGGAATTCATCCCGGTTTTTTTGCTGTAATAATAATTCCGGTTTTTGATTGCCTAAATTGATACCGTCTGCTGCTTTTTTCATGTGATCACGTTTTTCAACCGCCTCACGCATTCCGGATAGAGACTTGTTCTCTTCATCAATGCCAACAAAAAGAAACCGCTCCTTATTACGAGCATCGGCGTAAAGTTGTGCCTGCGTCGCGCTACTACCAGCAAGAAACCGTTCATTATCGCGGGCGGCAGCATCACGTCGCTTTTGCAACTCGTTACTATTAGCATCACCTTCAGGGCTATGTGCATGACGGTTTATGGTGTGGTTAATTTCAGGCATGTCCACCGTATTTCCATCCCTTGTCACCTTAATACCATGGGCTTCGACAATATTGGCTACATAACCGATGCCTTTGGGCCCAGCCTGAGTGTCAGTATCGCTTAAGGCACCTGAATGTGCGGGGTTTCTTACCTGAATTATTTTCGTCTGCCCATTTTCAGCAATCGTTTTTCTTAGGTACACTCCCTTTCCCATGCCAGTTGCTACTTTTTCGTAATCGGAAAGCCCTTGGTTAGCCAACTCCATAAGACGTACATTTATCGGCTCGCGATACTTATGCACCAGCTCCCAACTTCTTTTTCGATATAATTCTTGCACTTCAGCCAGCTTTGAAGCTTTTTGCTCTTTAGTAAAATTTGGATTATCTCTGAGCACCTGCATGGTTTTTTCTTGGTCGGCAACATAAGCGGCTTCCTTGGTAGCAAAGTTGTTTTTATAATCTTTAACCGCTTTCTCCAGCGCCGGGTCAATGCGTTTGCCTGAAACCATCATAAAGTTTTGGTATGTTTGCTTATCTATCTGCCGTTTTTCTGCGTCTTGGCTCAAAGCTGGCAGGGCCGTGAAAAGACCCAAAAGCACACTGATCGTGATTGCGGTGGTTAGGTGAGTTTTCATTGTTTAGCCCTTCCAATGGGCGAGCAGGTTTCTGGCTGTGGTTTTAATTTGCTGCGTACTATTGTTAGAAGAAAGTGCCTCGCCCAATAGCCTCAATGCCTGCGCATCATAACCGTCGGCTTTGAGCAATATGCTTTTGGCGATCAGAACTTTGCCGTTCCCCGGGTATTTCTTCAAATAAGCGTCATATATTTCAATACCCCATCCGGCCACATCAGCAGAAATAAAGGTCAAATTCATCTTGTGCAAATCAGATGCAATGATGACTTCGGGGTTTTGTTTAAATAATATGGCGTAATGCTCTGCTGCTTCTTTGTACTCTTTGTTTTTAAGCAGAATACCAACCAACATAAGCCGAGCCTCGGTGTCTTTGGAATCCAATTCCAAAACCCGGCGGAACGACCCTTCTGCCTGTATGTCGGATATCATGCCCATTTTGGCCGTCAGATTGATCAGCCCGAATGTTTTCCAGAACTGGACAGTTTGCGGTGCAATCTCGGTTGCTGATTGCGAATAGTTAAGCGCTTGTTCGAGGTAGTCCTCACCTTTTAATGTTTTATAATAGTTGGCAAGGACGATAGCATGATCATGGCGCAACCAGGCCAATAGATCGCGTCTGGCTTTGGTGTTTTTTTGCTCAAGCTCAGCCAGTATTTGCGTTTCTTGGCTTAGAAATTCAAAGTTTGCGTCTTCCCGAGCAAAAAACATTTTTAACGTCCAGGGAGCATCGTCTTGAGTTTTCGTATCATCCGGCGATTGCGCGGCAACATCTATAGGCGCGGTGCTGAATATGACAGCCGCAAACAACATTAAAAAAAGGTATTTATGTAATGGTTTAATCATTTTCCTACCTGTCTCATTCGCTTCAATACAAAAGATCATATAAATTTAGAACATTTAGCTCCTTTCCAGCTATTTCTCTGCTCAACGGATGAGCGTATTCCACAAAGCCCTCCCAATAATTTCCGTCAGAAGAAGAGCCGCAACCTAAATTTACGTTGACCAGATACTTTGCTTTGGCAGTGTCCGGCACGGGTTGGCCGTTTTTTTGAGTATAAATAGAGGTTTTTTCAGCAGACTCAAAAACATCAAAATAGATATCATCAGGGGTAAGTGTAAGCCTTGAAAGGTTCCACGGAATATCGGTGGGTTCTATATCCTTAAGTGTTTTTTTGATGCTATCCTGCGTGCTATATTTCATTACAAGCCCTTTGGCTGCTACGACTAAAGCCCGATTACACTGAGACTTGCTGTTAAAGCGCCCCTCTGCCCAAATGCGGATCACTGAATTTGTCAAACGCGACGTATACACAGTGTATTTGCTAAATAACTTATGCATATTGGGCGAACTAACATCGAAGATATTGGAAATATAATTATCTTCGCCTTCTGGTTGTCTTTGTGCAATTGGCAATGGCTGAGCCAGCGCAATGCCAAAAGGGTTCATATAATCGGGTCGCTCTCCCGGGTTTTCGGAACTGTCATAAAAACTGTTCCACCAAGGGCTAAACTCAATACTTTCGACAATCCGTTTTTCCACTGACGGGTAATGGATAAATACAATTTTGCCACTCTTGCCAGAACACTCTAGAATCAACCGAACACCGGTCAAATTATCCGCGTCTTGCAGTCTTAGAGGATTAACAGGGTTTATTGTGCGGAGCCCTACATTAAAGTCCGCGATAAAGCCATTAGCGCCACTCCAATCTGCCACAACAACCGGATCAGAGGCAGAGGCTAGGTTGTTTTTGAAATAGGCAGTTAACGCTTTGCGGCATTGGATTTTGGAATTAAAATCAATACGGGCCAAAACCTTATAGACCGTATCTGAAATTTTGCTGGTCACTACGAAATATCTTTGCCCTGCCTGCGTATGATCTGCTTTGCCGGGGAATTCTTGCTGCGGCTTGACCTTGGCATAGATATTATTAAGCAGAGTGTTATCGCCTTGGTAAGAAGAGTAATCCAACTCTGCGGGAAAACGCTTGCCAAGCACGATACCAAAGGGTTTCATATGCGCTGGGAATTTTTCACGCCATTTTGCCCGGGCATACAAAAACCCGTCCACATCCAGTTCCGCAATAACATTGGTTACTATGACCTTTGCTTTATTATTTGCGCTATTGGCCGATAATTGCATCCATTTTTTGGCTGCGGCCGGATTAAGGGGCACTCCTTTGCCATCGGCATAGAGTAGTCCAAGTCGTCCTTGGGCATTGGCATCCCCTCGCTCTGCGGCGCGCTTTAGCCATTTAACAGCCTGTTTGTAATCCTGTTTTACGCCATCACCATCAGCATAAAAAAATCCCAACTTTCGTATGGCATATATTTGGAAATCGATGATTTGTTTGCTCGTATCCGCCCAAATGGGCTGATCAGCCAACTCCAGATACCATTTAGCTGCTTTGGCATAATCGCGCTCGACCCCATAACCGCCTTTCTCATAAATAGTGGCAAGGTGATAGTAGGAGGAAAGAGCTCCCCTTGCTTTGGCCTTTTCAGGTTGCCTAATTACGGTAGCTCTCAAAAACCAACGCGACGCTTTTGAGTAATTTTTTGTTACGCCGAGCCCATTTTGGTGCATTATTCCGAGCATATACTGCGCCCAAACATCGTCATTTTCTGCATTGGGTTGTATTATTTCAAGTGCGGCTTGATAGTCTTTATTATTATAGTGCTTTAGAGCTTTTGAGTTGCTGGCAAAAGCTGGGAAAGCCAACAGCAATATGGAGAAACAGAAAAAAACATATCGCCATATATTATGCACTGCTTCCCCCTATTATACGTATCGCTATATTTTCAGACTTCTATCCTTAATACTCTACAGCTTGGCGAGATGAGAACTACC
Source organism: Robiginitomaculum sp. (assembly GCA_021647805.1). Lineage (GTDB taxonomy): Bacteria > Pseudomonadota > Alphaproteobacteria > Caulobacterales > Maricaulaceae > Robiginitomaculum_B. The sequence continues at coordinate 374 of JAKITZ010000118.1, read as the reverse complement.
GTAAGGCTACGGAATTTGATGGTGTTTATCGCCTGTCACCGGATAAATTAGACAGGTTCAGAAAAGCATAATTAGCCGGGCTAAACACGCTCGTCTGATTGGGGCATTTTGTCACGGGGGTGGCGCATTATATTGCAAGCTTCTGCAGAACAATGTCCGCTTTTATATGAAGACAGACAATCAACTCGTCGCAGGAATTGCGCACAACCCAAACCTTTAGAGACCACTTCGCTTTAGTCTGACAGCACCGCCAGCCGCCTTCATTTTTCAAATAACTAATCAGCTGCTGCGTTTATATCCCCGACATTACGGGGGTTTAGCGTGATTATCTTGTTCTGAGACCAACGTATCAGGATAGTTTTCAGGATATTTCG
>JAKITZ010000117.1 GCA_021647805.1 Robiginitomaculum sp. | reverse complement strand
AAGTTTGACCAACCACCTGTTTGTCGATCCCAGAAATTTTAATTTGCGTAGGTTTTGCAACCGTCAAAGTAATTCCAGCAGGTGGTGTATAAGTTACATCATGGGAGAAACCAAGCTGTAGACCAATAGAAGTACCCTTCATGGTCGCCCGATAACCAACCCCGTGTAGTTCAAGGTTTTTCTCGTAACCGTTCAATACACCTTCGACCAAATTGGCCACCAAAGTGCGTTGCATTCCCCACATAGCGCGAGCGCGCTGCGTATCATCAACAACAGAAATAGTAACAACATTACCATCAAGCGCCGGCTTAACTTCTCTAACGAAAGTCATAGACAGCTCGCCCTTTGGGCCTTTAACGGTCAATTCCATGCCGTTCAGATTTGCGGTAACACCGGTAGGCATCTCCACAGGCTGTTTGCCAATACGTGACATATCTTAGCCCCTTAACTGATGTGACAAAGGATTTCGCCGCCGACATTGTGCTCGCGGGCTGTATTGTCCGACATCACACCTTTGGAGGTGGAGAGGATGGCAATACCAAGACCGTTTTGCACACGGGGCAAATCCTTGACCGATGAATAAACACGACGACCAGGCTTGGAAATACGTTTAATTTCCGAAATAACCGGGTCACCTTCGTAATATTTCAGCTCAATGTCGAACGAGCCGAAACCGTCTTTTTCTACTTCTGAATAGCCACGAATATAGCCTTCATCTTGAAGCACATCAAGAACGCGCTTACGTAACTTTGACGCAGGTGTCGAGGTAACATTACGACCACGCATCAAGGCATTACGAATACGGGTGAGCATATCACCCAAGGGATCATTTACATACATAATACGTTTTCCCTACCAGCTCGACTTGACCATGCCCGGTACCAAGCCCTGATTGGACAATTCCCGAAGCGCGATCCGCGACATTCTAAGTTTACGATAATAGCCACGCGGACGACCGGTAAGTTCACACCGGTTACGCACACGAATAGCTGCTGAATTGCGAGGTAAAGCAGACAGCTTTAACTGTGCAGCAATACGCTCTTCGATCGGCAGTTCCCGATCACGGGCAACCGCCTTTAACGCGGCACGTTTGTTGGCAAATTTTGCCACCATACGTTTGCGCTTGTTATTTCGTTCTATGGCGCTTTTCTTAGCCATGTAATTTCTTCCTTTTCAAGTGCGAACCTAAAGTTCGCTTTATCTAAAGCGTTAATTCGATAATCCCGGAAATGGGAAATTGAATTCAGCCAATAGTGCTCTTGCTTCATCGTCAGATGCGGCGGACGTACATACAACTATGTCCATTCCCCAAATTTGATCGATCTTGTCATAATCAATCTCTGGAAACACGATATGCTCTTTCAAGCCCATCGCAAAGTTTCCATTGCCATCAAAGCTCTTATGGTTAAGGCCGCGAAAATCTCGCACCCTTGGTAGAGCAATGTTGACCAAACGATCAATAAATTCATACATAACCGGCCCGCGAAGTGTTACTTTCGCACCGATTTTCATTCCTTCGCGTAACTTGAAACCCGCAATAGATTTGCGAGCTATAGTCACTTGCGCCTTTTGACCAGCAATCAGTGTCAAATCATTAAGCACACTGTTGATTTTCTTGCTGTCCTGCACGGCTTCACCAACACCCATGTTAAGAACTACTTTCTCAACCTTAGGGATTTGCATTTCGTTCTTATAACCAAATTGTTCGGTCATTTTAGAGCGAATTACATCGCGGTATTTAGCGCGCAAACGCGGTTCATAAATTTCCTTAGCCATCGATAACCTCACCGGATTTTTTGGCAAAACGTACTTTCTTGCCGTCCTCTAGAAACTTGAAACCAACACGAGTTGCTTTACCAGTTTTTGGGTCGACAATAGCCAGATTAGACAAATGAAGACTAGCTTCTTTTTCTTTAATGCCACCCGGATCAAACTGGGTTGGCTTAGTATGACGTTTAATCATGTTCACACCAGCAACAAATGCTCGTCCAGTTTCAGTGACAATTTTTGTCACTTCACCTGTACTGCCTTTGTCCTTACCGGCCAAAACAATAACTTTATCGCCTTTTTTAATTTTGGCAGCCATTACAGCACCTCCGGCGCTAATGAAATAATTTTCATATGCTTCTTGGCGCGCAATTCCCGTGGAACAGGGCCAAAAATTCTAGTGCCCATTGGCTCACCGGTTTGATTGATCAACACCGCAGCATTACCATCAAAACGAATAACTGAACCATCGGCACGTTGGATTGCCTTGGCAGTACGCACAACAACAGCTTTACGTACTTCACCTTTTTTTACCTTGCCCCTAGGAATTGCTTCCTTAACTGAGACGACGATAATATCACCAACGTGAGCATAACGGCGCTTGGAACCTCCAAGCACTTTGATGCACTGCACCCGCTTGGCACCAGAGTTATCGGCGACCTGCAAATTGGTTTGCATCTGAATCATAGTGGTATCTCCTTAAAATAACCAGCTTTGGGGAAACCCTAGCTGACTACTTCCCATCTTTTTAGCTTCGACTTTGGCGCGCATTCTTGAATGCTTACCAGCTCACCCACTTTACAGACATTGTTTTCATCATGTGCGTGGTAACGTTTCGAGCGACGTACAGCTTTACGCAGCAATGGATGCTGGAATGTACGTTCGACCTTGACCACTATAGTTTTGGCACCTTTGTCGCTAACGACAACGCCTTGTAATAGACGCTTTGGCATCAGCTTTCTCCTTTGGTTTCATTCGCCTTTTGGCGAAGAAGTGTTTTTACCTGAGCTATGGACTTACGAACTTTACGAACATTCGAAGTGTTTTCCAATTGCCCAGTGGCCTGCTGAAACCGTAAGTTAAACTGCTCTTTCTTTAAGGAGAGCAATTCACTACTTAACTGTTCCGCTGTCTTAGACTTTAGATCAACAATTTTCATATCAACCTCCTTCACGCACCCGGATTCTCACCCGGACGGGTGACGATTTTACATTTAATTGGCAACTTCGCAGCACCAAGCAACAGAGCTTCACGAGCAATAGTATCGCTAACTCCATCAATTTCAAACATGATACGACCCGGCTTCACTCTGGCTGCCCAAAACTCTACAGAACCCTTACCTTTACCCATCCGAACTTCGGTTGGCTTTTTGGAAACAGGTACATCAGGAAAAATTCTGATCCATACCCGGCCAGCCCGTTTCATGTGACGGGTAATCGCCCGACGAGTTGCCTCAATCTGACGCGCGGTAACCCGCTCCGGCTCTAATGCCTTTAGACCATAAGCGCCAAAATTAAGAGTCGCGCCGCCTTTGGCCATACCCTTAATGCGACCCTTGTGCATCTTGCGGAATTTGGTTTTCTTTGGCTGTAACATAACCTTGCCCTATTCCTCTATTTACGTGCCGAGCGGGAACGATTTTCCCCGGCTTTTTCGGCTTTTTTATCTTGTGCCATCGGATCGTGCTCCATGATCTCACCTTTGTAGATCCAGACCTTGATACCGATAATACCCATAGCTGTCATCGCTTCGGCAGTTCCATAATCAATATCAGCACGCAAAGTGTGCAATGGCACAGAGCCATCATGATATTGCTCGGTACGTGCAATTTCAGCACCGCCCAAACGACCACCAAGTTTGATTTTGCAACCCAACGCACCCATGCGCATAGTGGTTTGCAATGAACGTTTCATCGCCCGGCGAAACGCCATCCGACGCTCAAGCTGTTGCGCAATACCATCAGCAACCAATGTTGCGTCAAGTTCAGGTTTGCGAACTTCAATCAAATTCACCGATACTTCACCGTCAACAAACTTACTAATGTCACGGCGTAGCTTTTCGATATCAGCGCCTTTTTTACCAATAACCACACCCGGACGAGCCGTGTGAATGGTGATCCGGCATTTTTTATGCGGACGCTCGATGATGATCTTCGAAACACCAGCCTGCTTCATCCGCTGTTTGATATATTTGCGAAGTTTTAGATCCTGGTGCAGCAAACCACCGTAATCACGGGTGTTTGCGTACCAACGGCTGTCCCATGTCCGGTTAATACCAAGACGTAGACCGATCGGGTTGACTTTATGACCCATCAGGCAGCCTCCTCTACTTCACGAACCACAATTGTGATTTCTGAAAATGGTTTCAATATCTTGGCAGAACGACCGCGCGCCCGAGGCCGCCAGCGTTTCATAACCAAATTCTTACCTACAAAAGCCTGTACAATTACCAATTGGTCAATGTCCAGACCGTGATTGTTCTCGGCATTCGCAATCGCACTTTCTAGACATTTACGAACGTCTTTGGCGATGCGTTTACGCGAGAACAGTAACTCATTTAACGCTTTTTCGACCTTCATGCCGCGAATAGTTTGCGCCACCAAGTTTAATTTTTGTGGACTGGTGCGAAGCATACGCGTTTTAGCCATTGCTTCGGTTTCACCAACACGGCGTGGATTTTTTTCTTTTGACATAACAATTAACCCCGCTTGGCTTTTTTATCAGCCATATGGCCGTGATAAGTACGAGTTGGTGCAAACTCGCCCAGTTTATGACCGATCATATCTTCGGTGATCATTACTGGAATGAATTTTTTGCCATTGTGAACCTGAAATGTCAGGCCAACAAATTGTGGCAAAATAGTTGATCTACGTGACCAAGTTTTGATCGCGCGTTTGCGGGTTTCCTCTTGACCGGCCTTGGCCTTTTTCAGGAGATAACCGTCAACAAACGGGCCTTTCCAAACAGAACGTGGCATAATTAACCCCTACCGCTTTTTCTTCAGGTGACGACTACGAACAATCAATTTGTCCGAAGCCTTGTTTTTCTTACGTGTACGCGCGCCTTTTGTTGGCTTGCCCCACGGTGTTACTGGGTGGCGACCACCAGATGTCCGACCTTCACCACCACCATGTGGGTGATCAACAGGGTTCATGGCAACACCACGAACCGAAGGGCGACGACCAAGCCAGCGATTACGACCAGCTTTACCAAGATTAATATTACTATGATCCGGGTTTGAAACCGCACCAATAGTTGCAAGGCAAGTATCTGGAATAAGGCGCATTTCGCCAGATTTCAAACGAACTTGAGCAAAACCACTATCACGGCCAACCAATTGCGCATAACCACCAGCAGAACGAGCGATTTGCGCGCCCTTGCGAGGTTTCATTTCCAAATTATGGATCACAGTACCAACCGGGATCTTACCCAAAGGCATACAATTACCCGGCTTGATATCAGCACCTGAAAGCGAAGAGATAATTTTATCGCCAGCGTTCATGCGCTGTGGAGCAATAATATAGCTTTTCTCACCGTCTTCGTATTCGATCAAGGCGATAAACGCTGTCCGATTTGGATCATACTCAAGACGCAAAACCGTTGCGCTAACATCAAACTTTACCCGTTTGAAATCAACCATTCGATACAATCGCTTAGCACCACCGCCTTTGCGACGCATAGTGATACGACCAGTATTATTACGTCCACCTTTTTTCGACAAACCTTCGGTAAGCGATTTCTCCGGCTTTCCTTTGTGCAGGTGAGAACGATCTACCTGAACAAGTGCCCGCCGTGATGGGGATGTTGGATTAAATGTCTTAAGAGCCATCTTTGTAGAGTCCTGTTCCTATAAACCAGTCGTGATGTCGATGGAATGGCCTTCCTCGAGCGTCACTATAGCTTTTTTCACGTCCACTCTAGTACCAAGCCGTCCGCGAAACCGTTTGGTTTTGCCCTTGGTCAAAATGGTGTTCACTTTGGAAACCTTTACCTTGAACAGTGCTTCCACTGCCGCAGCGATTTCCTTTTTGTTAGCTGTAATCGGAACCCTAAAAACTACCTTATTGTCCTCGGACATTAAAGTTGCCTTTTCGGTAATTACCGGCGACAGAATTGTATCATAATGTTGAGCGGATATCATTTGAAACGCGCCTCCAAATCTTCCAACGCAGCCTTGGTCAAAACCAAGGTATTGCGACGAAGAACATCGTAAACATTGATCCCTGCAGCTGGCAGAACATCTACGTTCGGTAAATTACGCGCAGCCAGAGAGAAGTTTTTATCCAACTCTTTACCACCAATAACCAGAACATTGTTCCAACCAAGTTTTGCTAGAGATTTCTTTAGCTCAGTGGTTTTTGGGTCTTTCATTACCGCTTCGTCCAAAATAACCAATTGCGAAGCAACCGCCTTGGCAGAAAGAGCATGCTTCATTGCCAACAAGCGTACTTTACGCTGTAATTTGTGTGCATGAGAACGAACTACCGGGCCATGAGCGCGACCACCACCAATAAAGATGTTAGCGCGTTTTGAACCGTGACGAGCTGTACCGCCGCCTTTTTGCTTGCCCCATTTAGCACCAGTTCTGGAAATTTCCGAACGTAGCTTAGTTTTGTGTGTACCAGCTTGACGCTTGGCCAATTGATAACGAACCATGCGGTGCAAAATATCTTTGCGCGGCTCAAGACCGAAAATATCCTCAGACAATTCGACTGTTCCGGCCTTTTTGGCACTTAATGTTGTAACGTCGAGTTTCATTGCCCGTCTTCCTTCTTGGTATCGGCTACTTCTGCCGAAGCCTCTTTAGGCTCAACTGCCACTTTGGCTTCGCGGATAACACCCGGTTTTGGCAAATCAACACCAGCACCTTTTACGGCATCGCGCATTTCCACCCATTTTCCTTTTGACCCAGGAATTGCTCCATGAACCAAAACCAAATTACGAGCTTCATCAATACGAATAACTTCAAGGTTTTGTTGCGTCCGGCGTTTGTCACCCATGTGACCAGCCATCTTCTTACCCTTAAATACTTTGCCCGGATCCTGACACTGACCGGTTGAACCGTGCGAACGGTGAGAAATTGACACACCATGGGTCGCCCGAAGACCACGGAAGTTGTGACGTTTCATCGCGCCTGCAAAACCCTTACCAATAGAGATACCCGATACGTCAACTTTTTGACCCGGCACAAAATGATTGGCAGAAAGCTCAGCGCCTATATCCAGTAGGCAATCTTCGGAAACCCGAAACTCAACTACTTTACGTTTTGGCTCGACTTTGGATTTGGCAAAATGACCACGCATGGATTTTGATGTGCGCTTAACTTTTGCAGCACCAGCACCAAGTTGCAAGGCAACATAACCGTCTTTTTCTACACTACGCTGGGCAATCACCTGACAATTGTCAAGGTGAAGCACCGTTACCGGATAACTTCTGCCGTCATCGGCAAAAACCCGGCTCATGCCTAGCTTTTTTGCAATTACTCCCGAACGCATAATTACGCCCCCAACTTAATTTCTACGTCAACACCAGCCGAAAGATCGAGCTTCATCAGCGCGTCTACGGTTTGTGGTGTTGGATCAACAATATCCAAAACCCGCTTGTGAGTTCTAATTTCGAACTGCTCACGGGACTTTTTGTTCACATGTG
>JAKITZ010000116.1 GCA_021647805.1 Robiginitomaculum sp. | reverse complement strand
TCGCGACTAAACGTCATAGCAGTATAGGTTTCCACCAACCCAATGCCGTAAATGCACGAGCCCGACGATACAATAATCACATCATCACGCTCTAATATCGAACGAGTGGCAGCATGGCGCATCCGGTCAATGGTTGCATTAATGGCACTATCTTTTTCAATATAGGTATCGGTGCGTGGCACATAGGCTTCTGGTTGGTAATAATCATAATAAGAAACAAAATACTCGACAGCATTGTCTGGGAAGAAAGACCTAAATTCCCCATATAATTGCGCCGCCAAGGTTTTGTTATGAGCAAGAATAAGTGCTGGTCTCTGGGTCTCGTTGATCACCTGCGCCATAGTAAATGTTTTGCCGGAGCCGGTAACACCAAGCAATACTTGATCCATCTCGCCAGCACGGACACCCGCAACAAGATCGGCAATGGCTGCTGGCTGATCGCCTTTGGGTTCAAACTCGCTGACCAAGTTGAAAGCTTTTCCGCCATCAGATTTCTTTGGACGCTTAGGGCGGTGCGGCTGCCACGCAGGCTCTAGCGTAGTTTCGCCAGTGTCCAGCACAAAATCGCTGACAGCAGAATCTGATATGCCCTTAGTCTGTTTCATGGAAGTAGCTTAGCGGGTTTCCACAGAGGTTTCTAGTTTGTTCTTTAGCGAATTATCGCGACTTTAATTGCTTACCGACTCTACACCTTACTCGGCGGCAGCATTTAACATTTGTGATTGTAGTTTCTCAAATGCCCTTACCTCTATTTGCCTAATCCTCTCGCGACTGACACCATAAACCTTGGCCAGTTCTTCAAGGGTTTTGGGTTCATCAGATAGTTTTCGCTGGCGAATAATATCCTGTTCGCGAGCATTTAGACTTTGCATCGCTTCGTTCAACAAGCTCATTCGGGTGGAATGTTCATTTGATTCGGCAATGGCAGTTTCTTGATCAGTTTGGTTTTCATCTTCCAACCAGTCCTGCCATTGTCCACTTTCGCCATCTTGCGAACGAATTGGAGCATTTAGACTAGCATCGCCACCAGCCATTCGACCGTTCATCGAGATAACTTCGGTTTCGGTTACACCAAGTTTGGTGGCAATCTCTTCTACTTGATCAGGCCGCAGATCGCCCTCGTCAATGGCTTTCATCTGGCCTTTCATTCGGCGCAAATTGAAAAATAGTTTCTTTTGCGCCGCAGTAGTTCCCATTTTCACTAAAGACCAGGATCGTAAAATATATTCTTTAATACTGGCTCTGATCCACCACATTGCATAAGTAGCAAGGCGAAACCCTTTAGCCGGCTCAAACTTCTTTACCGCCTGCATAAGGCCGACATTACCTTCGGAAATAACTTCGCCGATAGGTAGCCCATAACCACGGTAACCCATGGCGATCTTTGCCACTAATCGTAAATGTGAAGTTACCATTTTATGAGCGGCATCACTGTCTTGATGCTCTATCCAGCGATTGGCCAGCATAAATTCCTCACCCTTTTCTAGCATCGGGAATTTACGGATTTCTGATAGATACCGTGAAAGCGATGCTTCGGGTGTTAAGGAGACAGGTAATGTTGATGTCATAATTTCCTCCAGTAGTTTGGCAGCCTATTTAGCTTGTTAGTTTTATATGAGGATAGATAGGCAGTTTTAAGGCAAGAAAAAGGGTTATGGTTTAATTTTTATTTCACAACACCGTGATTGCTATACTAAAAACTTAAATTAGACTGTGTTTTAGTATACTACAAAGTAACAGCAAAATCAGAAAGACACCAAAATGACTATTCACTTGCATAAAAATGACCTTCCGGCCGGGATTTCTTTTGCCGATGGTGTGGCAATCGACACTGAAACTATGGGCTTATCCTTGCAACGGGACAAATTATGCCTTGTGCAATTGTCGGCAGGTGATGGAGACGCCCATTTGGTGCAGATGGATCGTCGATCGTATGATTGCCCGAATTTGAAAACACTGTTAACCGATAAATCTATTGTCAAAATTCTGCATTTCGCTCGATTTGATGTTGGTATGGTGCAAAAATACTTGGAAGTTACTATGGCTCCGATTTATTGCACCAAGATAGCTTCAAAACTGGTGCGTACCTATACAGACCGCCATGGTTTAAAAGACTTGGTGCGGGAATTGGCGGCAAAAGATATGTCGAAACAACAACAAAGTTCTGATTGGGGAGCTATGAAGCTTAGCAAAGCGCAGTGTGAATATGCAGCCTCTGATGTTTTGTATTTGCATGAGTTACGACGCAAACTAGATGTTATGTTGGCCAGAGAAGGTCGTACTGAGTTGGCGCAATCATGTTTTGATTTTTTACCAACACGGGCAGCTCTTGATCTTGCCGGTTGGCCGGATATGGATATTTTTGCGCATCATTAAATTATAATTATTGAGGTTGGTCACTTTTTGGCCGTATCTCTTTATTACTATACTCCATCGACCCAAAAAGTGGGTACCGGTTTTTGGATACGTTGATGGATAACAAAGATAAAATATACTCAGAATACTGTTTAGTTCGGTGTTTTAGTATATATGATATGATACCAAATATTTCTTGTATGGTATCACGACTTGGGTAGAGATTATGTTATGAGCACTAAGGCTATATCAGGATCGTTGGATGGGGCTTCGCAGTGGGAGCCACGCCGCCGCATGACACTGGATGCAGCTCGGCGCCGCTCATTATTAGTCAAAGGTTTACGCTTCACCTTTGTTTTAATGATGGTACTTATTGTTAGTGTTGTGGTGTCCTATATAGTAGCTAGCTCTAATCGTCCTGTACCAGTTATGCCGGTAATGCCCGTGCAGATAGCTAATGAAAATGAAATGGTGATACAAAAGCCTGTATTCACCGGACTAGATGATTCAAAAAATCCGTTTTCTTTAAGTGCCGACACTGCTTTGCAACAAACTGATGGCAGTGGTATTACTGACTTAGTAAATCCAGAATTAAATACCAGCCCTGAAAAAAATGGTGGAGCCAATGTAACTGCCCGTAGCGGTAAATACGATGATACAGGGCGGGTTCTTGAACTTACAGATGAAGTCACTTTGACAACAGATAGCGGATTCGAATATACAACCCCCAGCGCAACCATAGAGCTGGGTTCCGACGAAATTAGCGGTAATCAAGGGGTTCAAGGAATAGGCCCGTTGGGTGAGATCAAGTCCGACGAGTTTAAAATTGTCGATGGTGGCGAAAGAGTTTATTTTACTGGCCGAGTAGTAACCCGTATTAATCTTGATGCAGATAAGAAAGATAAAAAGGAAGAAGACGAAGAATGAGTATTAAGTGGAATATAGTTTTTTTATCTAGTCTATTGTTTTTAATAATGGCGAGTACTGCTTCGGCGCAACTTTCTACTTCTGGTGGAGCGGTAGATATTAGTGCCGATACATTAGAGGTCATTGATTCAAAGAATATTGCAATTTATCGTGGTCACGTAGATGTCATACAAGATGATGCGCGCTTGCAAGCCGATGAGATAAGGGTGCAATTCGCCAAAGGAGCCACCGATAGCACTGGTGGTGCATTGAGTGCTTCTTGGGGTGATATTCAAACTATTACTGCAACAGGGAATGTTTTTTACACAACACCTGGAGAGGTCGCAAGAGGTGACAAGGCTGTATACCGGGTAACGCCAGACACCATCACATTAACCGGCGATGTGATTGTTACACAAGACGGAAATGTTATCCGAGCACAGCTTTTGGTCATTAAAGTCAAAACTGGTGAGGCATCGTTTGAAGCCGGGGAAATTGGCCGAAAATCCCGTGATCGAGTACGCTCGGTGTTTTTTCCAAAGAAAACTGATTAACTTGAATTGAAGCTGACGGTCTAATTCTAAACTTACAGGTTAAACATCAAAACATTCTCGATGAAAATGATGCAGGATTAAAATGAACGACACAAAACCCAATGGCATTACTATTCCAAAGACCGGGCTTTGTGTTGATGGCATAGGCAAGTCTTTTGGGCAAAGAGCCGTGGTGAAAGGCGTTAATCTGGCACTACAACAAGGTGAGGTTGTCGGTCTTCTTGGGCCAAATGGTGCTGGGAAAACTACTTGTTTTTACATGATTACCGGCCTTATAAACGCCGATTACGGTAGGATATTGCTTGATGGGCGAGATATAACTTCACTACCTATGTACCAAAGAGCCAGGTTGGGATTGGGGTATTTGCCGCAAGAAGCTTCTATTTTTCGCGGACTAAGTGTTGAAAATAATATTCAGGCCGTTGTGGAATTAGCTGAAAAAGATAAAGCTAAACAAACTCAAATGGTTGAACAGTTACTTGAAGAGCTAAACATCGCACACATCCGAAAGTCACCGGCTTTGGCTCTGTCTGGAGGGGAGCGCCGAAGAGTGGAAATAGCTAGAGCGCTAGCGACCAGACCAGCATTTATTTTACTTGATGAACCATTTGCTGGCATTGACCCATTAGCGATTGTCGATATCCGGGATTTGATCAAATTTCTATCCAAACGTGGCATCGGGATATTGATTACTGATCATAATGTGCGTGAGACTCTTGAAATTGTCGATCGGGCATCAATTATATATGAGGGTGAAGTGCTTTTTGAGGGTAAACCTGAGGAGATATTAACTAATCCAGATGTAAGAAGGGTTTATCTAGGAGACACATTCATCAAGGAGTAATGAAATTGCCGGGTAATTCGCAGCGTATGGAAATGAGGCAGGGCCAGTCATTGGTCATGACGCCGCAATTACAGCAGGCCATTAAGCTTTTACAGCTTTCCAATGTGGACTTAAGTTCATTTGTTGAAGACGAGTTAATCAAAAACCCTTTGTTGGAACGAGATAATCGCGATCAGCTTACTGCAGACAAAACTACTGGTGATAAATCGACTGCGGAAACAGAAAATAGACCAGAAATGTCACTGGATAGTAGTTCCAGCAAAACCGCTGAAGAAGCTGTGGATGCAGACTTCGAGGGCACTTATTCAATATCGAAGAATGATGCCGGGGAAGTTAGTGAAAACACAGGCGGAACAATAGACTGGTCTAAAGCTGGTTCTGGTGGCCGCAGCTCGTTTGAAAACTCTGATTATGGCATCGACCAATTAGAAGCCGCCAAACCCAGCCTTCATGACCATTTGTCTGACCAGCTTTCAATTGCCAATCTTGATGTTGCCTCTCGAATGATTGCTTCGCATTTAATTTCAATGGTTGAGGACGATGGCTATATTCGTTCTGATCTAGCAGAAGAAGCGGATCGGTTGGGTGTTGAGTTGTTGCAGATACAATCCGTTTTAGAAACTTTACAAGGTTTCGAGCCAACTGGGATTTGCGCTCGTGACCTAAAAGAATGCCTCGCATTACAGTTAAAAGAGCGTGATCGATATGATCCGGCAATGCATAGCTTGGTGCAAAACATAGAATTATTGGCCAAGCAGGATATGGCGAGCTTATTATCCTTGTGCGAAGTCGATGCCGAAGATCTGGCCGACATGGTAGCCGAATTGCGTCAGTTAAACCCAAAGCCTGGTGATGTTTTTAGCGGTAGCACTGCTGCTTTAGTGGTGCCTGATGTATTTATTAGACAAACGCCAGAAGGCGGTTGGGCGGTTGAATTAAACACTGATACCTTGCCCAAAGTCTTGGTTAATTCACGGTATTACGCTAAAATAAACAAGCAGAATAATTCTGAAAAAGATAAAACATTTATTTCTGATTGTCACCAATCGGCCAGTTGGTTAGTTAAAAGCCTTGATCAACGGGCGCGGACAATTCTTAAAGTGGCAACTGAGCTGGTCAAACAGCAAGACGGGTTTTTGGTAGAGGGGGTGAAAGCACTGCGTCCTTTGAATTTGAAGACTGTTGCTGATGCTATTGAGATGCACGAATCAACGGTTAGTCGGGTGACATCGAACAAATTTGTTTCAACGCCGCGTGGTCTGTTTGAAATGAAGTATTTCTTTAATGTTGCAATTCCTGCTGTTGATGGCGGCGAAGCATTTTCCGCCGAAGCCATTCGCTATAAGATCAAAGGCTTAATCGGTGAGGAAACGCTAAGTGCTGTATTGTCAGATGATCGCATAGTTGAAATTTTGCGCGAAGCCGGTATGGCAATAGCTCGCCGAACTGTAGCAAAATACCGTGAAGCCATGCATATTCCGTCATCCGTACAACGGCGGCGAGTTTTACGACAAAATGTATGAAAAACTGTTCACAAATTTCTTTTGTTCTTGGGTTTTTGAGCAAGTGATAGTAAGCTGAATTTATTGGACTCTCTCGCCGGATTTAATTCTTGGGTCCGGCTCTAAACAGGAGCAAAATATGAGCATTCAAATTGTCAATAAAGGCATCGATATTTCACCAGCCTTACACGATCGAGTTTCTGATCGGGTTATGGACGGCATAACGAAGTATTTTGATCGACCGGGCGAAGCTTATATTGTTATTGAACGAGAAGGTCAGCACGGGTTTCAGGTTCATTGCTCGATACATCTTCCTACCGGCGCTATGTTGCAAACCAGCGCAAAGTCAGGAAAAGACGCTTATGTTGCGGCTGACGCGGCAAGGGAAAAGCTGGAAACCAAACTGCGGCGAGATAAGCGAAAATGACGTAACCACCATAAAGGCAAGCGGTCTATGGAGGCCGAAGAGGCACTTTATGCTGTATTGCAGGCCGGTCAAACTCAAGCAGAAACCGAAATTGACGAGGAAGATAACAGCAATGATGCCGCGCCAGAAGCCGTTGTGGTTTCGGAAAAAATGGGCGAGTTGCAAACCATGACCGTGTCGATGGCCGTAATGGATATGGACATTACCGGTGCTCAGGTGTTGCTATTTCGCAACATTGCCAATGGTGAGATAAATGCTTTATACCGCCGACCAGATGGCCATATTGGCTGGATGAACCCGCAGAAGAAGTAACAGTTTGAATTCTGCTTAAAGTATACGTTTGAAGAGAAAAGCTATTGCAGCATTTTATTGCGCATGGCGCTTAACTTGTTTGGAAATGAATATGACTTTGAAGGACTTGTTGGCGCGGGAGCGGGTCATGGTTGGCCTTAATGCTAGTGGTAAGAAGCAAGCCTTGCAGCTCATTGCCTTGCATACAGCCAAAGCGATGAACCTCGATTTGGAAGTTTTGCTACAAGGATTGCAGCAAAGAGAAGCCTTAGGCTCTACCGGCGTTGGTAATGGTGTTGCCATACCTCATGCGCGCATTGCCGAAGTGGATAGTATAAAAGGCATGTTTTTGCGTTTTGATACTCCGGTAGAATTTGATGCAATAGATGATGCAAAAATAGATCTGGTATTCGTGTTAATCGCTCCGCCTGATGCCGGCGCAGAACACTTAAAAGCGCTGGCGCAAGTTTCACGTAGCTTGCGACAAGCTGATTTACGAGAGAAACTACGTCAGGCTCCCGATGCAGATGCCTGTAG
>JAKITZ010000115.1 GCA_021647805.1 Robiginitomaculum sp. | reverse complement strand
ATCTGTGCCGCACCGGTGATCATGTTCTTAACATAATCGGCGTGACCAGGACAATCAACGTGCGCATAATGACGGTTTTGCCTCTCATACTCAACGTGGGCTGTTGAAATGGTAATACCACGAGCTTTTTCTTCAGGCGCCGCATCAATATCCGCGTAATCCTTAAACTCACCAAAATACTTGGTGATCGCCGCTGTCAACGTCGTCTTACCATGGTCAACGTGACCAATAGTGCCAACATTTACGTGTGGCTTATTACGTTCAAACTTCTCTTTTGCCATTTTCTTAGTCTCCAAAAAATACCGTTACCGCTTATCCAGCGTGCTTGGCAATTATTTCCTCTGCAACAGCCTTAGGTACAGGCTGATAGTGATCAAATTCCATCGAATACTGCGCACGTCCTTGGCTCATAGAGCGCAAATTGTTTACATACCCGAACATATTGGCCAGTGGCACCATTGCATTTACCACATTGGCAGTTCCGCGAACTTCTTGATCTTGAATTTGCCCACGACGGGAGTTCAGATCACCAATAACCGAGCCAGTGTAGTCTTCAGGTGTTACCACCTCGACTTTCATAATCGGCTCAAGCAATACCGGTTCGCAATACTTCTTGGTTTCGCGCAAAGCCGCTCTACCAGCAATCTCAAAAGCCATGACCGAACTATCAACATCGTGATACGCGCCATCATACAATGTAGCTTTGAAATCAATCAACGGGAACCCAGCCAGAATGCCGCCATTGGCGATCTGACGAATACCTTTTTCAACACCTGGAATGTACTCTTTAGGCACATTACCACCAACAACCTTGCTCTCAAAGACGAAACCTTCGCCAGACTCAAGCGGCTCGAAAGTGATCTTAACCCGCGCAAACTGCCCAGAACCACCGGACTGTTTCTTGTGAGTGTAATCGATATCGTCTTTAACACCCAATGTTTCGCGATAAGCAACTTGCGGCTGACCAATATTGGCCTCAACACCAAACTCACGACGCATACGATCAACAAGAATATCCAAGTGCAACTCACCCATACCGGATATAATGGTTTGGCCGCTTTCTTCGTCAGAAGTAACCCGAAACGATGGATCCTCTGCCGCAAGACGCTGTAGCGCAATACCCAATTTCTCTTGGTCGCCCTTGGTCTTAGGCTCAATAGCAATTGAAATAACCGGCTCAGGGAATTCCATACGCTCTAGAATTACTTGATTCAAAGGATCGCAAAGAGTGTCACCAGTAGTAGACGCCTTCAAACCAGCAATCGCAACGATGTCACCAGCCCGCGCTTCCTTAATATCTTCACGAGAATTAGAATGCATCAACAACATACGGCCAATGCGCTCTTTCTTTTCCTTGACCGAGTTAATCAATGTAGTTCCGGTCTCAAGAGTACCGGAATAAATCCGGCAAAAAGTAAGCGTACCCACAAACGGATCATTCATGATCTTAAAAGCCAACATAGAAAGTGGCTCATCATCAGATGCAGGGCGCGTGGTTTCTTCTTCGGTTTTTACGTCAATACCTTTAACTGCCGGAATATCCACTGGTGAAGGCAGATAATCAACAACAGCATCAAGCAATGTTTGAACACCCTTGTTCTTAAAGGCCGTACCACAAAGAACCGGAATAAAGATATTTTCAACAGTACCCTTACGGATCAAAGCCATAATCTTCTCAATACTAGGCTCCTCACCCTCAAGGTAAGCCTCCATAGCAACATCATCAAGATCGACAATCTTTTCGATCATCTTCTCGCGCCACTCATTAGCCAGCTCGACCAAATCCTCAGGAATATCGCCAACAGTAAAGTCAGCACCCAAGTCTTCACCGGACCAGATAACAGATTTCATCTGCACCAGATCGATATGACCAACATAATCCGTCTCAGCACCGATCGGCAATTGAATAGCCAGTGCATTTGCACCAAGACGCTTTCCAATCATATCAAAGCACATAAAGAAATCAGCACCGATTTTGTCCATTTTATTGACAAAAATCATCCGCGGAACATTGTATTTATCAGCTTGACGCCAAACAGTCTCGGTTTGCGGCTCAACACCAGCATTTGCATCAAGCAAAGCAATAGCGCCATCAAGAACCCGTAACGAACGCTCAACCTCAATGGTAAAATCAACGTGACCCGGAGTATCAATGATATTTAGACGTTTATCGCGCCAAAAAGTGGTGGTAGCCGCAGAGGTAATGGTAATACCACGCTCTTGCTCTTGCTCCATCCAATCCATTGTCGCGGCGCCATCGTGAACTTCACCGATCTTGTGCGACTTGCCCGAATAATACAAAATCCGTTCAGTAGTCGTAGTTTTACCTGCATCAATATGTGCCATAATGCCAAAGTTGCGGTAATCTTCTATTTTATGAGTACGGGCCATCGGTTTGCTCTAATTTCTCTCTTTTACCAACGATAATGCGAGAACGCGCGATTGGCCTCGGCCATTCGGTGCGTGTCTTCACGTTTTTTAACAGCGGAACCACGATTGCTTGACGCATCAAGTAATTCACCAGCCAAACGCTCGCGCATAGTATTTTCATTACGCTTACGCGCAGCACCCACCAACCAGCGAATAGCCAGAGCTTTACGACGCTCCATGCGAACTTCAACTGGCACCTGATAAGTAGCACCACCAACCCGGCGCGAACGCACCTCAACGGTTGGCATTACATTTTCCAAAGCTTCATGGAACAAAGGTAAAGGCTCTTTGCGGGTTTTGTCTTCGACAATTTCAAGTGCCCCATAGACAATATTTTCTGCCAAAGACTTCTTTCCGTCTTTCATGACATAATTCATGAAACGGGTAAGAATCAGGTCTCCGAATTTCGGATCCGGAAGGACATCTCTTTTTTCTGCGCGGTGACGACGTGACATTGAATAATTTCCTTACTTAGGACGCTTAGCGCCGTATTTAGAACGACGCTGTTTACGATCTTTAACGCCCTGCGTATCTAAAACGCCGCGTAGTACATGGTAACGAACACCCGGCAAATCTTTTACCCGGCCACCACGAATAAGAACCACAGAGTGTTCTTGCAAATTGTGACCTTCACCAGGAATATAACACACTACTTCATGACCAGAAGTTAGACGAACTTTGGCCACTTTACGTAAAGCCGAGTTCGGCTTTTTAGGTGTTGTTGTATACACACGAGTACACACACCACGACGCTGTGGACAAGCCATCAACGCCGGCACGGTGTTGCGCTTTGTTTTCGGTTTCCGGGGTTTCCGGATCAATTGGTTGATTGTTGGCATAAACGGCCTCGAACCTCTAAAATAGCGCGGGAAATTCCGCAAGAAAAAATCCTAACCGAACGCGAAAAAAATCGCCTCCGGCAAAACGAAGTCCGCTAAGTCGAAATGACTAGCGGTATAAAGTCGGGGTTGCCCCCCAATTTCTGGTGCTTCGGACAGCGTTTGGCTTGATAGCCACGGCCAACCTTTGAAGCGGAAGCGGAACCTAGTCCCCGTTTTTCATTCGGTCAAGAGTGCAAAATTGACTATTTTAAGTTTTTATACAGCCAACACTCTTTGGGCGATTTGCCGCAGGGTTATAAATTTGCCTATCAAGGCAATCTAATGGCATAGATACGCATACTAATAGCAATAAAAAAGCCAAACTCCATGCAAAAAACCAATCCCACACGACAAGTACACAGAAACAAAAATAACGACTCTCGTGAATTTAATCGGTCAGTTTTTTTATCACAAGGATTTCGCCCATTCTTTTTAGGGGCAGGAATTTGGGCATTGATAGCTATACCGCTGATGATGGCAGACTTAATCGGTTATCAAAGCGCATTTTTGCAAACTGATTCCATCTGGCACGCCCATGAAATGTTATTTGGATTCGCAACCGCCGCAATCGCCGGCTTTTTGTTAACGGCCATACCCAACTGGACGAAAAGATTACCGGTGCGAGGATCGCCACTGGCCTTACTGTCAATATTATGGCTATCGGGAAGAATAGCCATGTTACTACAACCAGCCATTGGCGTGTATTTGGCCGCTATTATCGACAATCTTTTTTTGATTGCCTTTACAGTAATTATCTTTCGCGAAATTATTACTGGCAAAAATTGGCGTAACTTAAAAGTAGCGATGATTGTGGCCGCAATGGCTGTGGCCAATATCTGGTTTCATTTAGAGAATTTGCGAATTGTCACCAATGACGGCATAGCAATACGCGCGGCAATTTCGCTAATAGTTTTATTAGTCGCACTGATCGGCGGACGAATTATTCCCAGCTTCACCCGCAATACGTTGAAAAAGAGAGGATCACCTAGGCTACCAGTACCAACGAATAATTTTGATCGAATTGTTTTGAGTTTAACATTGATCGCTGGCAGTAGTTTTACACTTGCACCGACAAGTTTGCTAACGGCAATACTGGCAGGGTTTTGCGCTATTATGCATTTTATGCGACTCGTTCGGTGGCAAGGCTTGCAAGTCTTGTTCGA
The DNA here is from genome assembly GCA_021647805.1 of Robiginitomaculum sp. Taxonomy (GTDB): domain Bacteria; phylum Pseudomonadota; class Alphaproteobacteria; order Caulobacterales; family Maricaulaceae; genus Robiginitomaculum_B. The sequence goes on along the minus strand of JAKITZ010000115.1, from coordinate 3,069 downwards.
GCCTATGTTGTGGATATTACATTTATCATATTTGTGGATTGTAATTGGATTTGTTTTGTTAGCCGCCAGTGCGTTGCAGACATATATACCGCAAAGCGCAGCCATTCACGCATTTACCATCGGCGCATTTGCCTCGATGATTTTAGCGGTGATGACCAGAGCCTCCCGTGGACATACAGGGCGCAGCCTAATTGCCAACAAATGGACAACCATCATTTATATTAGCATATCCTTGGCCGCCTTTACGCGAGTAGCCGGAGCCGTTTCTAGTCAGGTAGTTTATCAGCAAATAGCCAGTGGTTTTTGGATTATTGCGTTTGGAGCTTTTGTGATTGCTTATTGGCCGGTTCTAACGGGTAAAGCTAAACAATAATAATTAGCCTATTTGCCTACGTTTCTTTCTCCTGCGGACAAGGAAAAATATCAACAAAGTAATTCCTAACAGTACGATGGTGCCAATGATCATTAGAACCTTACCAATACTTTCCATGGGTACTCTATGTGGAGATGAATCAAACCCTTGAACATTGATATGTTGCAAAATACAACATTCATTATCTTGCACGCTCTGGAAATAGACCAAGCCGATGCTAGTGAAACCCTTATCGGTTTGCACTTCAAAAACAAGACTATAAGTTTTCGTGGTTCCCTTGCCTAAAGAAGAGTTTACTTTGAAACTGCTACCAACAATATCTCGACGAATTTCCTCCCCCTCTGAAACATAAGAAAACATATTGTCCAGTGCGGCAACAAAACCTGGATCACTCATACCTTCTTCTTGCATGTCTGCAAAAAAACCACGGCAGTAATTACAAAAATATGTTTCAACAAATAGTACACAGCCAACCCCCAATTATGACTCTGTAATGTATAACCCAAAATCCACATACTACCCAACAAAAAAGGCCGCCCAAATAAATGAGCGGCCTTAATCTTGTTAACTATACTCAAAACTTAAATTAAACAGTATTTTGAGTATAATTTATCTTCTTGATCCATCAACTTAACCAAAAACCGGTACCCACTTTTTGGGTCGATGGAGTATGTCAAAACTTAATCAGCAGAGTTTGAAATTTCGTCTGGTAATGGCTCCAGCCCTTCGGCCTTGTTTGCCTCACGAGCTGCAAGTTCTGCAATATCGCGCTCATCAGCAACTTTTTGCATAACCCGATGCGCCGCACCAGTACCGGCAGGAATTAGTCGCCCAACGATTACGTTTTCCTTTAGGCCTTCGAGATAATCAGACTTACCTTCAACCGCAGCTTGGGTCAGCACTCTGGTGGTTTCTTGGAAAGAAGCCGCAGAAATAAACGAATTAGTCTGCAAGCTGGCTTTGGTAATACCAAGCAATACCGGTTTGACCTTAGCTGGTTTTAGTTTGTCAGCTTCGGCTTTTTCCCGAATTTTATCGTACTCCAAGCGATCAAGTTGCTCACCTTTAAGCAGGTCTGTTTCACCGCCATCAATCACTTCGACTTTTTGCAACATTTGGCGAACAATAACTTCGATATGTTTGTCATTGATCGGTACGCCTTGCAAACGGTAAACGTCTTGGATCTCGGTTACCAGATAAGAAGCCAAAGCCTCGACACCCATGATCTGCAAAATATCATGCGGAGCAGGGTTGCCGTCAAGCAATGCTTCGCCGCGTTTGATCATGTCGCCATCTTGGACGTTCATGTGTTTGCCTTTTGGCACCAAGAACTCAGATTTTGGTTCGTCCTCGTCCTCAGGGACAATAAAGATTTTGCGCTTGTTCTTGTAATCGCGACCAAACTCTACCTTACCATCAATATCAGCCAAAATTGCGTGATCTTTTGGTTTACGAGCTTCGAACAATTCAGCAACCCGCGGAAGACCACCAGTAATATCCTTGTTTTTTGCACCCTCAGTAGCAACCCGGGCAATAACCGCACCCGGAGCCACTGTATCACCATCGTCTACCGACAGGATTGAGCCAACCGCCAACACGTAATTTGCAATTTTACCGCCCTTTATTTTCACTGGCTCGCCTTTATCGTCAAGCACAGCGATTTTCGGCTGCAATGTATCACCACGTTTACCACTGGCACGCCAGTCGATAATTACTTTTGAGGTGATGCCGGTTGCTTCATCAGTTTCGTCTTTTACTGAAACACCATCAACGGTATCTAGTAACTTAATCGTCCCGCCAGCCTCGGTAATGATTGGCAAGGAGTACGGATCCCAGTCACAAACCCGTTGTCCACGTTTGATTTTGGATTTCTCTTTAACCAAAATTCTCGAACCATCTTGAATTTTATAAGATTCGCGATATATACCTTTGGCATCAACAATTGACAAAACCATTGAACGACTAAGCACAATCATGTCGCCATTAGCGTCAGTAACAGTAGAGTTGTTCTCAAACATCACTTTACCTGCATGAGCGGTTTCGATGAATGATTGCTCGGAAACCTGCGCCGCGCCACCTATATGGAAAGTACGCATAGTTAGCTGCGTTCCCGGTTCACCAATAGACTGCGCCGCAATAACACCAACAGCCTCGCCCATACTAACCGGAACACCTCTGGCCAAATCACGTCCGTAACAAGTACCACAAACGCCTTGCTTGGTTTCACAAGTCAATGGTGAGCGAACTTTGATAGACAGCACTTCGGCTGCATCAATTTCCGCCATCAATTTTTCTTCGATGAAAGTGTCCTGTGCAGCCAGTAAATCACCAGAAGTTGGGTGAACTATGTCTTCGGCGCAAACACGCCCCAGAACTCGTTCACCAATGGAAACCATTACTTCACCGGCTCTAATCACCGGAGTGATTTGAATACCAAGGTCAGTACCGCAATCCTTGGCACGAATAATACTGTCCTGAGCAACATCAACCAAACGACGGGTCAAATAACCGGAGTTGGCCGTTTTCAAAGCTGTATCGGCTAGGCCTTTACGAGCGCCGTGAGTGGAAGAGAAGTATTCAGAAACCGACAGGCCTTCCTTAAAGTTGGAAATAATCGGAGTTTCAATAATCTCACCAGACGGTTTAGCCATCAAACCACGCATACCAGCTAATTGCTTCATTTGGTTTTTTGAACC
>JAKITZ010000114.1 GCA_021647805.1 Robiginitomaculum sp. | reverse complement strand
GGAAAACACGGTGATTGAACACGGATTACCGGATCGCGTGGTCAAAACCACTTGTGCTTATTGCGGGGTTGGTTGCTCATTCTTGGCCGAGATGCAAGGTGAAACTGTGGTGCGGATGGTGCCTGATCCCGATGGCAAGGCCAATCATGGACATTCATGCGTCAAGGGACGATTTGCTTGGGGTTATGCCAGCCACCCCGATCGCATTACCAAGCCATTGATCCGTGAAACTACCAGCGATAATTGGCGCGAAGTTGATTGGGACAAGGCAATTGCATTTGCCGCGAAAAAGCTAAATGCCATAAAGCAAAAACATGGCTCTAATGCCATTGGTGGCATTACTTCGTCACGCTGTACCAATGAAGAGGTCTGGCTGGTGCAAAAGACTATTCGTGCGGCATTTGGCAATAATAATGTTGATACTTGCGCCAGAGTTTGTCATTCGCCAACTGGATATGGATTGAAGCAAACTTTTGGTGAAAGCGCTGGAACCCAGCATTTTGACTCGGTAAATGAAGCAGACGTGATCTTGCTAATTGGTGCTAATCCTACCGAAGCACATCCGGTTTTTGGCTCGGCTATGAAACGACGCATTCGCGCGGGTGCTAAACTGATTGTGGCCGACCCACGGGCAATAGAATTAGTGCAAGCACCACATATAAAGGCTGATCTGCATTTGCCGTTACAACCGGGAACCAATGTGGCTCTGATCAATGCGCTGGCTTATGTGGTGGTTACAGAGAACCTAGTGGATAAGAAATTTGTACAATCCAGATGCGATCAGCAGAGTTTTAAGGAGTGGGCAGAATTCGTTAGCAATCCGAGTAATTCGCCAGAAGCTGTGGCCAAGATTTGCGGGCTTAGTGCGTATGATATTAGTGCCGCTGCATACCTCTATGCCAATGGTGCAAATTCAGCCATTTATTATGGGCTGGGGGTGACCGAACACAGCCAAGGTTCAACCATGGTCATTGGTATGGCTAATTTGGCGATGGCCACCGGTAATATTGGCCGGATGGGAGTCGGTGTTAATCCGATGCGCGGCCAGAATAACGTGCAAGGTTCATGCGATATGGGGTCATTTCCACATGAATTTGCTGGTTACCGGCCGGTTACTGACGATGTGACACGTAAACAGTTTGAAGCCGATTGGGGTGTTGCTTTATCAGCCGCGCCGGGTTTGCGTATCCCAAATATGTTGGACGAGGCTGTAGCAGGAACATTTCGCGGCATGTATGTGCAAGGCGAAGATATTGCCCAAAGTGATCCTAATACCACCCATGTAGAAGCTGCATTGTCCAACCTTGATTGCTTGGTGGTGCAGGACTTGTTTCTTAACGAAACTGCGCGTTTTGCGCATGTGTTTTTGCCCGGAACTTCCTTTCTTGAAAAGGACGGAACTTTTACCAATGCCGAGCGGCGCATAAACAGAGTGCGTCCTGCTGTTACTTCGCCAACTGGCCTGCAAGAATGGCAGGTTACATTAAAGTTAGCAAAAGCAATGGGTTATGATATGAATTATCAAAGTTCATCAGAAATTATGGACGAAATTGCTAGGCTTTCGCCGTCGATGGCCGGGGTTAGTTTTGATCTGCTCGACAAACAAGGCTCGGTGCAATGGCCATGTAATGAACAGGCTCCAAATGGCACGCCGATCATGCATGTGGAAGAGTTCACTCATGGGAAAGGTATGTTTCTAACTACAGAGTTCACCCCGACACTTGAGCGAGCTAATCGTAAGTTCCCATTACTGCTGACCACTGGGCGGTTGTTATCACAATACAATGTCGGCCAGCAAACAAGGCGTACAGGTAATATGCGTTGGGCAGAGCGTGACGAGCTGGAAATTCATGTATCTGATGCGCAAATGCGTGGTATTCGAAGTGGTGATTTGGTGAGTATTCGCTCGCGCATGGGGGAAACTTCGCTAATTGCCAAGATCAGTGAGCGGGTGCAACCGGGCGTAGTTTACACTACTTTTCATCATCCGGAGTCTGGTGCGAATATTATTACAACTGAGCTCTCTGATTGGGCTACATCTTGCCCTGAATATAAGGTAACTGCGGTACAGATCGCACCTGCTAATCACCTTTCACAGTGGCAGGAAAACCATGTAAACGAAACCCGTACAGAACATCCAGAAGCTGTGAAATAATGCCCTTTGTTAATGATCGATTGGTAAGTGCTAATCTGATCGGTGATCAGGGTCTAATGCGCCACTGGGTGCTGCCAAATGAAGTTCCAATAGGTTTCATTTACAACAAACTTGAACATGCGGTGATGATGGCAACTCCGGCTGATTTGGAAGACTTTGCATTGGGTTTTTCTTTGGCCGAAGGGGTGTTGCATAGAGCCGAAGAATTGTTAGCTGTGCGTGTTTGCGAGCTGGAGCATGGCATTGAATTGCATATTACGATACCGGGCAACCGCTTGCAAAAGTTGAAAATGCACCGACAAAGACGCGCTCATCGTGGTCGAGCCGGTTGCGGTATTTGTGGGGTTGATAACTTGGCAGATGCTTTGCGACCATTGCCAAAATTACCTGCAGATAGTTTTGATCTTGAGCGGACGTCGATTTTGCAAGCTATAAGTTCATTGCCAGATAATCAGCCAATGCGAGCAAATAATCATACGGTGCACGGTGCTGCTTGGGTCTCTAACGCGGGTGAAATACTTCTTGTGCGAGAGGACATTGGCCGCCATAACGCGCTAGACAAGATGATTGGAGCCAGAGGCTCTTCGGTTGATAGTGGTTTTGCATTATTGTCTTCCCGATGCACTTATGAATTGGTGCAAAAGTGTGCCATGGCCAATATAGGAACATTAGTCTGCCTATCGGCCCCAACAATAAATGCTGTTGAAACAGCGGTTAAAGCTAATATTCGACTTTGTGTTTTTGAGCGAAAAACCAAAGAGGTTTTACAGTTTAGTTCTCCGGTTTGAAATTCTCATTGATCATAATTTCGTCAACCCGAATTTTCTTGATCAATGCGTTGCCCTCAACTTTTGATGTTTCATAAAGTCGTACAATTGGCCCACCTTCCCATGCAGGGCCGACATGTTGAACGACTTCATACTGGCTTAGGCTGACAATAGAAATGGGTTTGAATTTCTTGGGTGCGTAATAGCGGATTTGCCGAATACTATCGGTTAGCGGATCAATTGTAATCTCGCCTTTTATGTGCTGGCGAATATCGGATTTTCGCCCGCCGCCCTCTAAGATATATTCGTCAGATATATCAAAACCATAGATCTCTAGGTTTTCTTCAGTTCGAATTAGTTTCGCGCCGTCTTGCATTCTTTTGCGTAAGTTAGGTATCATCAGTGCTTTATCGGAATTTCCGTCCCATTTTGCATATTTTTCTTGCAATTTATTGTGTTCGCTATGGTTTTCTTCGGCGCTAGGGAACACAACTTGCCAACGCTTAGGTATTGGTAATTTAGGGTCAAAGGCTTTAAGTTCGGTTTTGACGCCTTTTTTATAGGTTTGACGATCAAATGAAAACCTGGGGGCAGAGGATTGCGCAGTTTCAAGAACGAGCAGTGCCTTTTCAACAGATTCTGGCAAGTCACTGGTCGCAAAACCAGATGGTGTGAAAATTACCAGAGTTAAGAAACTAGCTAGAATGACTTTAAGTGAATACAAGCTCATAAAATATACCTTTTTACACAAATGAACGATTTGAATATAACAAACCATTCCTGACCCCAGCCTGAACAGATCAATGTATTAGTATTAGGTCTTGTTTTTATTTACCAATAAATATTCTTGTCCTTTTGTTTCAAAACCATCGTTTTGTCAGATAATGTCATTTTTAGTGACTAGACATATTCGCAAATGCCCCCGATACAGGACGGCTGGAGACAATTTGGAGAAGGGGAAGCTGTGTTAGCTTATAGCGTAGCTGTGTTTCTTTGCGAATTTTCATCAGGGTTTTTGCGCGAGTTTTGTGTGTGCGTTAAAGTTTACGGGACCTATTAGTATGAGCAAACTTCAATGAGCGAACCATCTGTATCCAGTTCCGAGTTACTTAATGATCCAGTTTATATTGAAGTGGTAAAACAGCTACGGCCCCACGCCGCCAAAGATGCTAATATATCGCCGCAAGCGATTATCTTAAGTGACCTTGGAATGGACTCTTTGGCGATTATGGACTTTGTTTTTGATCTTGAAGATGCCCTTGACCTTACCATTCCCGAACACCGTATTGCCGAAGTAAAATCAATAGCTGATTTAGTTGCAGCTGTGTATTTGTTGCAAAAGGAGGCCTAAAATCATGGCTATTTTCGATAAATTTAAGTCATTGTCGGATGTTCACGACCAATTAAAATCAGTAGGTCAAAGCCCGTCTTCTCTGCAATTTGATGAAATTATCTCGCCAACCGAAGCAGTGTTAAATGGCCGACGTACTATTTTGCTTGGAACCAATAATTATCTCGGACTTACCTTTGATGAGGCCAGTATCGAAAAAGGCGTAGAAGCTTTGCGTGAGCAAGGCACAGGCACTACCGGTTCGCGCATTGCTAATGGCAGTTATGATGGCCATAAGGCGCTGGAGAAAGAACTGGCTGAGTTTTATGGCATGCATGATGCAATATTATATTCAACTGGCTATATGGCCAATCTTGGCGCTATTGGCACACTGGCCGGGCGGGGAGATTATTTGCTGATTGATGCCGATAGCCATGCCTCGATCCATGATGCTTGCAAATTATCTGATGCTGAAGTCATTCGTTTTCGCCATAATGATTCTATTAATTTGGCCAAGAAACTTGAACGTTTAGCCGATAAGCCGGGCGAGAAGCTAATCGTTATCGAAAGCATTTACTCAATGCTTGGTGATACTTCTCCGCTAAAGGAAATGATCGCAGTCAAGAAGAAGTATGGTGCTAGTCTTTTGATTGATGAGGCTCACTCGCTGGGTGTTATGGGCGCTACTGGCCGCGGGCTTTGCGAACAGGCCGGAGTAGAAAAGGACATTGATTTTGTCACTGGCACATTTTCCAAGAGTGTAGGAACCATTGGTGGATTTTTAGTTTCCAACGTGCCGGGACTAGACATAGTTCGTTTGGCCAGCCGTCCTTATATGTTCACCGCTTCTTTGCCGCCATCAGTGGTCGCCACGGCGCGTCAGGCCTTGTCACGGGTTGCTGGTGCAACGCTTGAGCGCACTAGGCTTTGGGATAATGCTACGCAGTTATATGCTGGTTTGAAGAATGCTGGCTTTGACCTTGGGCCACAAGTAAGCCCGATCGTTGCCATTCGTCTGCAAGACCCGGGCAAAGCTGTGGCCTTATGGAACGGCCTGCTTGAGGCTGGCATTTATACCAATTTGGCTTTGCCGCCAGCTACACCTTCTGGCTGGTTTTTGTTGCGTTCCTCGATTAGTGCCGCGCATACATCGCAACAAATTGCCTTGGCCGTTGAATTGTGCGCTAAAATTGGCCGCGAGCTGGGACTGATCCCGTGCCCTGCCACATTAGGAGCTAGCGTTGAGATGATGAATGTTGCTAGCCCACGCAAAGTAGCGAAGCAGAAAACTAAGAAAGTAAGTGACGAGGACGAAGCAGCAGTCCAAGCATAAAGTCGTTTATACTCCATCGACCCAAAAAGTGGGTACCGGTTTTTGGTTAAGTTGATGGATAACAAAGATAAAATATACTCAAAATGCCGTTTAGTTCGATGTTTTGAGTATAATATGGAAAGCTCATGCAACTGATTGAAGTCACAAACAATAAGCTGTTACATGAGTTTATTCGTGTGCCGGTTTATGTGCATCGCAATGATCCGAATTGGATAACCGCGTTGGATATGGAGCGCAGAGCCTTACTTGACCAAGCCAAAAACCCATTTTTCGAACATGCGGTGGCAAAATACTGGTTGATAAAACAAAATGGGAGATTTGTTGGCAGAATATCTGCACAAATTGACCAAATGGCAATACAGCAAAGCGGCGAAAAGATCGGCCATTTTGGAATGTTTTGTTGCGAGAATGATCCTGAAATTGGCCAGTTGTTATTGCAAACAGCCGAGAGTTGGCTGCAACAACAAGGCATGGCGAAAGTCCAAGGGCCACTTAATCTATCGATCAACCAAGAGGTTGGCTTGATGACTGATGGCCTTGATACCCCGTCAATGATGCTAATGCCGCATGATTTGGCGCATTTACAAGGCATGATAGAGACTGCTGGCTACCAAACAGCGGTTAAAATGCTAAGCTATATTCGTGATGCCAATACTTTGTTTCCTGAAAAATTGCGAAAGCTGGCGACCCGTAAAACTACAAGTAAAGTTGTGTTGCGACCCTTGGATATGAAAAAGTATGACCAAGAAATCGAGACCATAGTTTCAATTTTTAACGAAGGTTGGCACACAAATTGGGGGTTCGTGCCGATGACCGAGGCCGAAGTCGTACATATGGGTGCGGAATTGCGGCCAATTATTATTCCTGAGCTTGCTTGTTTTGCCGAAGTAGATGGCGAAGCCGTTGGGTTCTTGGTTTGCGTTCCTGATGTTAATGAAATGATCAGTGATCTAAACGGTAAGCTACTGCCATTTGGCTGGTTAAAACTGTTATGGCGTATGAAAATCAGAGGCCCCAAAGCTGCCCGGGTTATGTTATTGGGCATGCGCAAGAAATATTCTGGCGGTTTGCTGGGGCAAATTTTACCATTTAGAATGATCTATTTTATTGAAGCGTATTTGAAGGTTTCATCAATCGAGCGTGTGGAAATGGGCTGGATTTTAGAAGACAATAAACCAATCCGCCGCTTGATCGAACGGCTTGGCGGAAAAGCTTATAAACATTATCAAGTTTTTGAAAAAAACATTTAGTATGCTCAAAACTTAAATTAGGCAGTATTTTGAGTATACTTTATCTTCTTGATCCATCAACTTAACCAAAAACCGGTTCCCACTTTTGGGGTCGATGGAGTATAAAATAAAACTCTTGAGAGATTTCATAGGTTTGCCCAGCGGATAAAACTTAAAAAGACTCAGCAATAAAGCATTTATTACTATTACAAATTCCTTTGTATATTGCATTAAAATCCACGTTTCGTTGGGGTTGTCGTGTATTAACAATGTCAAACAGCCGCAAATAACCGTGTAATGGTCACTTGCAACACCATTATAGCAAGAGCGGGCAAAGCGAGCATGGTTGAGATTTATCCCCGCTCCTCAAGGGTCGGTAAGGGTGAATCAGTGCTAAATCTTTGCCAATTAACCCTTAAGGCATGGGCAGTCTTTGACGATGATTGCAAAATGAGGGGTAGGCGGTAGTGCTAATGAGATACTTATTCACCCTTCTTTTGTCTCGCTGTGAAATATTAAACCGCCGTCACTGCGGGTTCGACCCGCAGTCCATCCACCAACAGAATTGGCATCAATATCGGCTGATCATTTTTCATCACTTAGCCGCGCACGACTTGCAAGGATGGATCCCGTCCTCATCCTGAGGTGCTGCGTAGCAGCCTCGAAGGGCAAGCACGGGATGACGGACTTGGTGGAATCGCCACTTTACGAGCTTTTTGCCTTAGCTCCCCCTCCGTCGGCTATTTGAGGACGGGATCGCCCAAAGCCT
>JAKITZ010000113.1 GCA_021647805.1 Robiginitomaculum sp. | reverse complement strand
AACCGCTAGGCGGCGCGCACGTGGATCTAAACATAAAATGGATCGTCAACCGGCCTTGCGCAAACATGTTTTGGATCATCTTGCAATGGGATGGTCGCCTGAACAAATTGCAGGCCGGTTAACGATCTAACAAACTACTCTGGCGATCAGCCATGAGTCAATTTACCGTTATGTTTATTGGCGGGCGACAATGAAAGATCGGATTTATCAGCTTTTACCACGGCGCAAATACCGCAGAGGAAATTATAGTCACCTTCGACCGCGACGAACTATTCCCCATTTTTTGAGTTGGTGTAGGTATGCTTATAAAGTTCAAATAACTTTTGGGAAATGGTGTCGACCGAAGGAAAAGCTCTCGCCTGGCCCGGGGGGCTGGGGGGCTGTCTGGAAACCAAGTCTGGCGAAGTGAATTGCTTGCCGCCGGTCGACAATGACAAGATGGCGATTAGATAAGGCGGGTTCTGGACGGAAATAAGGCGGTTTTGTGATCTTAGCTAAAATTATGGTAATCTATTGAAGTGCACAGTAATATTTTGTGAGGGTAACAGGAAAAATTATAAAGCAACTAACATAATACCGGTTTACGGTTATTGCTGGTCGCATTTGCTCACCACAAAACCGGTACCCACTTTTGTTGGCAAATGCTCTAGCGCAATTGCTTTTTTGCTAGCTCTGCATACAAGCCATTTTTGGCAAGTAAGGCTTTATGATTGCCGTTTTCAACAATCTTGCCGTCGTCCATCACCAAAATATTATCAGCACTTTGCACCGTGGTTAAGCGGTGAGCAATAACCAGCGTTGTTCGGTCAACCGATAATTTGGCCAAAGCGTCCTGCACTTGGCTTTCGGCATTAGAATCAAGGGCGCTGGTGGCCTCGTCCAACAATAGTATTGGAGCGTCTTTAATTATCGCTCTGGCAATGGCGATACGTTGGCGTTGGCCGCCGGACAAACGATTGCCATTTTCCCCGACCATGGTGTCAAAACCCAATGGCAGTTCTTTTATGAATGACAGCGCGGCGGCATTTTTAGCGGCTTCCTCAATTTGGCTGTCATTGGCGGCGGGGTTACCAAAAGCAATATTGGCTCTTACCGTGTCATTAAACAAGATCGGGTTTTGGGCAACCAAAGATATAGAGCGGCGTAAGCTTGCTAATTGTTGTTTGGTAATGTCCTGCCCGTCAATGGTTATAAGTCCGCTATCAGCATCATAAAACCGCAATAATAAATTAAAAATACTGGTTTTACCGGCACCCGATGGGCCAACCAAAGCCAGTGTCTGACCTGCCTTGGCGGTAAATGATAAGTTGTTTAAGGCCGCAATATCCGAACCATAGGAAAACCGTATTTGCTTAAATTCAATATTTGCCTGTTTTATTTGTAACCTAGGTGCGCTGTCTTTCGCGGTAATTGTCGGCCTGTCATCAAGTATTTCATAAGCTCTAGCTGTGGCGGCCATACCTTCTTGCCATACTATATTTAGAGTGCCAAGCGCCCTTGCTGCTGGTGCAAGCGTTGCCACCGCAGTGATGAAGCCCATTAACTCTGGTATAGCCGATCCGCCAGCCAAGGCGCGCAAACCGGCGTAACCAAGGATCGTTGCCAAAGCCAATGCGCCCAGAACCTCTAAAAAAGGATCAACCCCGGCTTTGGTGGCGGTAAGTCGCATGGCCAAGCGATAGCGTTCAGAAAAGCCAGCGCCGGCTCTGGTTTTTTCATGATCCTCAAGGTTAAATGAGCGCACCATGGAGGCACCGCTAATGCTTTCGGTCAACATTGCGGTTAACTCGCCGATCTGGTGTTGCGCCGCCAGTGAGATAGCCCGCACTTTACGCCCCAACAATATTACCGGCAGCGTTGCCAATGGATAAATGATTAGGATGATTAGTGCCAATTTCCAGTTAAGGTAAAGCATTGCCCCTAATGAGCCAATAACCACCAATAGATCGCGAACCATAGTGTTTGATGCGCGAACCAAAGCTTCTTTGGCTAGATTGACATCATTAGTAAATTTGGAAACTAGCAAGCCACCGGCATCGACACTTAACCTTGCCATATCCATTTTCTGCAATTTGGCAAACATTGCATTTTGCAGATCCCTGACCACTCGTAAGGCCAAAGCATTGGTAAGCAATACTTGGCCGTAAAGTGCCAGAGCCTTGATGATAGCCACTATCAGCAGAGCTGCGGGTACCAAGGTAAATATCCGCCTATCAGCAGTTTCAAGTAATTGAAAAGCGAAATTGACCAATAATGGATATGCCGAAGTTGCCCCCGCTACCACTATCATCAATGGTATGGCAATAAACATTAACCCAAGATGCGGACGGACAAAGTCGCGCCAAAGCCGTTTATATGTCGGCGTATCAGTGATCGTCGTTTTCCGGATCGAATAATCGGTGCGCATGAATGATGAAGTATCGCATATGCGCGTTATCTACCGATCCATGTGCCGCAGCTTTCCAAGCGTTAAATGCACTGGAATAATTTGGAAAAGCCCCGACGAAGTCGATTTTCTCTAAATCCTGAAACCTAGTTTTACGGACATCTTCAAGTTCACCGCCAAGCACGATATGCAATAATTGCGGTTCTTTGTTTTTAGTTTTATCAGTCATTGTTGTTAGTCATTCCTTTGCTTAACTTGCTGTAATATCAAATCATGAACCGTCTTGCCAGCACATATAACGCCGGATTTGCTGGTTGATTGTAAATTATAGTAAAACTTTTGTCCATTTGGGTCGGTTATCACTGCTCCGGCTTCTTCTGCTATTAAATCAGCCGCCGCTAAATCCCAGTCAGATTTGGGGCGCAAGGTAAGTGTCGCATCAAACTTTCCGGCGGCAACTAAAGCTATTCTATAAGCCATGGAGTTGCGGCTTTTACAATTCATTTGCGGCCATTTATTGCGCCAGTGTTTTTGCTTAAACAAGCCATCAGAGGCAATCATTGAACAATTTAGCAAAGCTTTACAATCGCGCACAGCTATGGGTTTTCCATTGCTGGTGGCACCATGTCCTTTGGCTGCCAGATACATCTCGTTCAGTGCCGGATTATAAACAGCCCCGGCAATGGGTCTGCCATTTTCGACAATAGCTAATGATATAGAAAAATGCGGCTTGCCTTTGATAAAGGCTCTGGTTCCGTCAATCGGATCAATTACAAAAACCCGTTTTGATTTTAATCTTGAGCCGTCATCTTTGCTTTCTTCTGAGAGCCAACCATACTTAGGTCTGGCTTGGCGCAATGTCGTATTTAGTAATTTATCTACCGCTAGATCAGCTTCGGTCACTGGATGGTTATTGCCTTTGTCCCAAACTTTTGCAGGCGGCGTATTTGCCGAAGTATCGAACCATTGCATTGCCAAGGCGCCAGCTTGTTTTGCCGCAGTTTCAAGTAGTTGTAAGTCTTGCGTCAAGGAAGTGGCGTTCATTGTCCAGCAACCGCCAGCTCCGGCACCAACAAGCTTGGTGTTTCTACTGTTTGCTCCAACTTAAGGTCAGAAGCCGGTATTATGGTTTTGAAAATATCCAACATATTGCCAGCAACGGTCATCTCGGAAAACGACGTTGTTCGGTTGTCGCCTTCAAAATAAAACCCGGCAACACCTACCGACCAATCGCCGGTTCCACTGTTAAAGCTGGCACCAAAAGCATCGGTGACTATTAAGCCTTTTCCGACTTCGAGCATAAGTTCTGTTGGGGATTTGCTGCCAGCAGTTACATATACATTGGTTGAACTAATACCTGGCGGGGAACCAATTCCAGTCGCCCCGTGAGCGGTTGGTGTTTCTTCTAATTGCCGAGCCGATGCTAAATTATGCAACCAGTTATTCAAATAACCATTTTCGATAATTGCTGCCGGTTTACGCATAAAGCCTTCGCTATCAATCAAAGATGATCCAGAACCACGTAAACGGTGTGGGTCTTCGATGATGTTGAAACTGTTGGTAAATAATTGCTGTCCCTTTTTGTCCTTTAGGAACGACACACCTCTGGCAACAGAGCTGCCGGAGATTGCGCCAAGTAACATACTGACAAATGTTGTTGCGGTGCGTGGTTCAAACATTACGGCCATGGTTCCGCCGGCACCCTTTTTTGCCCCTAATCTGGCAATGGCGCGATTTGCAGCCTCAAATCCTATCTCTTGCATGCAGCGTATATCTTCCAGCCAGCAAGCACCGCTTTGCGCCCAGTCCCGTTCCATTGCTCCGTTTTTTTCTGCAAATGCCAAGACACTTTGCCCGTGAAAAGAATTGGTGCTGGCACGATGAAGACCATTACTAGCGCGGTGGCAAACTGAACCAAGAGAGAAGCTGGCACTTGCGGTTGCTGGAAGGTTGACCCCGGCAATAGCTAAGGCCGCAGCTTCGCCTTCTTTGGCGCGTTCGATTAACTGCTGCATATCAACAGTAGATGGATCAAATTTTTGTAAATCCTTGTCTGAGGTTTGCAATTGTTCAGGCGTGGCAAGCCCGCAATAGGGATCATCAGGTGCTTCTTTGGCCATGGCGCATACCCGCTCGGCCATTTTCTCCAAAGATACCGCCGATAAATCAGATGTAGAGACGCAAGACTGTTTTTTGCCGATTAACACCCGAAGCCCTAAATCCTGAGATTCGGAACTTTCAACTTCTTCAATTTCGTTATCGCGCACGCTAACTGAAATGTTTCTAGACGTTATCACCATCACTTCGGCCTGTTGCGCTCCGGCCTGTTTGGCCAGATGCAACATCTGCTTTACGGTGCTATCAAGAATTGCTGGTGTTGGTGCGTCAAACTTATTTTGTATATTCATGCCTTAGCAAGTACAAACTACAGGTGCTGGCGGCAAGAAATATTATCCCAAGAAGATGAAATAAAGCAGAGAGACAGCCAATGAAAGCGTAGTGACACCGGTAAATAATGTACCAAGAAAACGCCCTTTGGGTCGTCCTGCAACGCCTGGTTTGTTATAAAAATTAAGTCCGTGCGCCAAACGGGCAGCGGTAAATGTCGCGCCAAGAGCATGAACTAACCAAACCGGAGCATTTAACGCTGCCAAAGCAAACAGACCAATTATAAAAAACGGAGCGTATTCAATCAAATTACCATGAATGCGAATGCGTTTTTGTAATAGCTCATCATCATCGCCTTGGCGGGCTTGAATTACCCGGTATGCAACAAAAATTCCAAACACCATTAAAATAGCCAGATAAAGAGCGGCGGCCTGCATGGCAGTAAAATCAAACATATTCGTCCCCTAAAACAATTTGACGAACCTGATCACACAACTGCTACTTCGGCAAGTACATACCGCGTATGTAGGTTTGTTGTTTCAGTTGTTTTTGTTTTGCATGATGAACGCTGACATGTCTTTTGGTGGCAAAGCTCCGGAAATTCCAGATTTCTGATCAACAATAAATGTTGGTACAGCCGAAATTCCCATGCCGGCAAAGCTACGTACTTCATCTTCCACATGTTGTTTGTCTTGACCTTCTTCGAGCAGTTTTGCCACCAGATCGCCGTCCATTCCTATCGCCGATGCTATGCCGATCAATACATCTTCATCACCAATATCTTTGCCGTCGGTGAAAAACGATTTGAATAAAAACTCTTTGGCCAATAAGCCTTTGTTCTGGCCTTGCGCCCACATTATCAAACGATGGGCTTTGCCGGTGTGTGGACGGTGTTTGATTTTGGAGAATTGAAAATCTATGCCGACTTTATTACCGACTTCTTCTAGTGATTTTATTGCCGCTTTTCTTTGGTCTTTGTCTGGGAATTTCTTGTCCATATAAGCGTGATATTCAACACCCTTTTCGGGTAGTTTTGCATCAAGAAAAAACGGCCTGAAAGTTATTGAAAATTGTTGTGTCGGGTTATCGTTCATCGCCCACATTAAATTGCGCAATCCAACCCAGCACCACGGGCAAACCGGATCGGAAACCATATCAATTTCAATAATATCTGTCTTGGACACTTTCATTAGCCTTTTTCTATCACTATCACTCCGGCAGAATAACCAGCACCGAACGAGCAGATCAAGCCCTTGTCGCCTTTTTCAAAATCACCTTTGGTTTTGTGAAATGCAATTATTGATCCTGCCGATGAAGTATTGGCATAAGTATCAAGAATTACTGGGGCAACGGTTTCTGGCACTGTATGTCCCATTACTTTTTTTGCAATTAAGCTGTTCATGCTTAAATTGGCTTGGTGTAACCAAAAGCGTTTTATTTCTTCCGTGCCAATGCCAAGGTCAAGCAATTGTTGTTTGATAACATCAGCTACCATTGGCACAACTTCTTTGAAAACCTTGCGACCTTCTTGAATAAATAGTTTGTCGTCGTTTTGGGCGTTTTCAGGATCGGCTTTGTTCAAAAATCCAAAATTATTGCGGATATTATTGGAAAATTTGGTTTTCATGGTTGAGCCAATAATTCTGTAGGCTCCTTCTGGTGCTATAGTGCTGTCTTCGATAAGAATTGCAGTAGCAACATCACCAAAGATAAAATGACTATCGCGGTCACAAAAATTCAAATGTCCGGAGCAAATTTCCGGATTGCAAACCAATACCGATTTTGCCTGTCCGCTTTCAATCATTGCTTGGGCTGTGGCAATACCAAAGGTCGCACTTGAGCAAGCAACATTCATATCAAAGCCAAAACCCTCCATGCCCAACGCATCTTGTACTTCAACGGCAATAGCTGGATATGCCCGTTGCAAATTAGAGCAAGCCACCAACACAACATCAACGTCTTTTGCATCACGTCCGGCGTTTGTCAGTGCGTCTTTGGCTGCAGATACGGCCATTTCTGCTAAAATTGAAATTTCTGAGTTTGGCCGTTCTGGTATTCTTGGCGCCATAATTTTTGGATCAAGAATGGGTTCTTTTGAAACCACGAACCTTGATTTGATGCCTGATGCCTTTTCGATGAATTCGGCAGATGATAACGGTTTTGCCGCAACTTCTTCGGCGGCAATTAGGCCGGCGTTTTTTTCGTTCCAATTAGTCGCCCAGCGATTATAGCTGATGACTAATTCTTCATTGGAAATACTGTCTTTTGGTGTCCACAAACCTGTGGAAGAAATGACGGCTTTGCTCATGCCTAATACTGTCCCTTAATTTTGCTTGAGATTTTGACAAGTCCCTTGTCTGCCTCCTTGATAGACAGCAGAACTGCTTAGGCTCAAGATTGGCCGGAGGTTACATCACATTTATTCAGACAAAGCTAGCCCACTTTTTCTAAGCGGTTCATAGCAATGGCAATCAGTACTGTGATCATTGACCATGCCTACTGCTTGCATGAATGCATAAACAATTACTGGCCCGCAAAATTTGAAACCTCTGGATTTCAAATCCTTGCATATCTGTTCGGAAAGATCGGTTTTTGTCGGTGCATCACGATAGTCTTGCCAAGAGTTCTGTATCGGTTTTCCATCAACAAAATCCCACATGTAATCGCTAAAGTCGGCTCCTGCATCACGCATGTTTAGGAATATCTTTGCGCCATCAATAGTTGCTTGGCATTTGGCACGCGAACGAATGATACCGCTATCAGACAATAATTTATCCATATCAACAATATCAAATACCGCTACTTTTTCTGGATTA
>JAKITZ010000112.1 GCA_021647805.1 Robiginitomaculum sp. | reverse complement strand
GTCACAAAGACGATAACCTAGCCCTCGAACAGTAGCTATCCTGTTCGTGCCAATTTTTTTTCGTAATCTGCCGATAAACACCTCGATTGTATTTGAATCTCGGTCGAAATCCTGATCATAAATATGCTCGGTCAGTTCTGAGCGGGAAATCACCCGATCAACATGATGCGATAAATAGCTCAATATGCGAAACTCATGAGAGGTCAACTTCAAAGGGCTTCCGTTGATAAATGCTCTTGCACCCTTTGTATCGACTGACAAATCACCAATTTCTATTGTCGACGTTACATGGCCTGCTGCACGACGTACTAATGCCCGAAGCCGCGCCAATAATTCCTCTGTGTGGAATGGCTTGGTTAAATAATCATCAGCTCCGGCATCAAACCCAGCAACTTTCTCGCTCCAACGATCCCTTGCAGTTAATATCAACACAGGAAAAACCTTACCTGCTCTGCGCCAACGCTCAAGAACAGTTACTCCATCAATTTCCGGAAGACCTAGATCAAGAACAACCGCGTCATATGGCTCTGTTTCACCAAGAAACAAACCTTCTTCGCCATCAAATGCCTTATCAACAACATATCCTGCACCCTCTAACGCTAAAGTAAGCTGACGGTTTAAATCCGAATCATCTTCGACAACCAGTAACCTCATATCTAATTTCCTCTAGTGCTAAGAATTCGCCCGGATTTAGCATCTACTGTAACTTCGACAACCCTGCCGTCCCGGCTAAGCATTTTTACCCTATAAGTCGATCCATGACGACCGTTTGATACCAATCTAGTATCCGCAATTTTTAAATTAGGATACCGACGTTGGACAATACGCATCACTTCACTGGCTCCTAAAACACGACCTTGCTCACGAGCATCTCGCGCTTCATCTGGAGTAAACGAATGATTAAATGGCGAAGCTGCTTGCCCCGGATTAGAAAACCCTAGCAAAATTATCAATATAGCCAAAACCGATATGTCTAATAAATATCTCATAACCGATACCATGCAGTTTCTTGCCTGAACCAATGCTGAATGATGCATTTAAGAAAAGAAAATACTACGAGGATCAGAATCCGGCAATGCCTTAACTGATTTTAGCGTATTTCGCCATTCTTTAGATCCTGCATCGGGTAGAACGATCATAGCTCTAGCCAGCAAATCCCCACGCAACCCTCTTGATCCAGCCCCACCCTTTCCTTTTACTCGAAAAACCTTACCCGATGAAGTATTAGTAGGTAACGACAAACTAACTGCACCATCCGGTGTTGGAATTTTTACTTTCGCGCCCAAAACAGCTTCTTTTAAGGTAATCGGCAGATCAATCCGTATATTGTTTCCTTCAATGACATAAAACGGATGTGGCTTTATTAAAACCTCAACTAACGCATCACCGGCAGGACCACCGCCGGAGCCCGAAGCACCTTGCCCTTTTAGCCGTAAAGTTTTGCCTGACTGAACGCCGGCAGGTATCTTTATTTTAATTTCTTTACCGGCAGCAATGCGAACCTGGCGTGTTCCGCCTTTGATGGCTTCAACCAAATCAACCTTCAAACGAAAATGTTGATCCTCTCCGCGTATTGCAAACGGTCTGCGCCGCCCCATACCCGCTTGCCGCCCGAACAGTTCCGATAAAATGTCTGATATATCATCATGACCACCGGGTGCAAAACCGCCGGGAAAACCACCCCGTTGGCCATTTGCTCGCGCCCCGGCAAATGCACCTGTTGGATTGCCGCTGGCATCTATTTCGCCACGGTCATATCTGGCTCGTTCTTCTTTATTGTTCAACAGGGCAAAAGCTGCACTTGCTTGTTTAAATTTATCTTCTGCTGCTTTGTCATCAGGCCTGACATCAGGATGATATTTTTTAGCAATTTTTCTATATGCTTTTCTAATATCCGCCTCATTGGCCGATCTAGATACTCCCAATATTTTATAAGGCTCATCAGCCATAGTGATATCTCCTGCTCACTATGTATGCTGTTAGTTAGCTAAAAAAAAGGGCTAGATTGCCAATAACTGTCTATTTATCGGCCCAGACCCCGCTTCAGCTGAAATTTGTGCAACTGCAATGTCCAACATATCTGGTAAATTTCCGGAAAAATACCCAGCCATTTCCGCAGCAGTTATGGTTTTTCCTGACTCGTTCAACATCTCGGATAACACCTCTTCTCCGTCAACAAACAAAGAAAAGGAATATTGCTCTTGGCTCTCAGCCAGTGGTACATCAGGGCTATTCCAGTTATCTCCGCCGATACGGGTACGCCTGACCCAAGAGACAAGATAATCACCAGACACTTTTCGAACTTTCAAATGCACAGGCTTTCTAGGAAGACGCGATTGATCTGTATAAAGTTCCACAACAGCAGAATGCTCGCTGCCATTAGCAAATTGGCTGGCGTAAGCCCCAAACCAGCTCAACTCAGCACCTAATTCATATTCGTTTATCGACGCTGCCGTAGTTGAACCATCTAGCAAAACCACCTGCGCTCCGGCATCGATTGCTTGCAATAATGTATTTTCAGTACCCGATTGACCGCGCAATAGTTTGCTTAACACCCACGAACCATTGGCTTGCAAGTCCGCTAACTGATATTGTAATACCTCCCACGAACCATCTTGATGTTTAACCGCAAGAGGGTTTTCACCGGCTAGTAACTCAGATCCCTGAATTGAAAGTAAGTTACCTTCTGGCATATTTATGACCAGCTTGGTTGCCATATCAAACCGACCACTAAACCCGCCAACAGGTAATGATACTGATACAGTCCCGATTATTGCTGGGCGGGTTAAGGTCGCGCGATACCGCTGGTCGGAACCGACCTTTACTTGAACATCGCCCGCCCATGGCTTTGCAAAAGCTGCAACTCTTGGCCCCAACCTTTCCTGCTCGCCCGGTAATAAAGGTACATCCAAAACGACCAACGCCGGAAAAGCCGGTGGTAAAACACTATTGCCGACGTTATTTCCCGGATTGGAGCCGCTGGCTGCGATTACTGATTGCGACGTAACAGACGATAATAATAATTCTCTAAACCCTTGATCTTCGATACGATCTATTTTCCAGCGGCCTGTTACAAAAGCTGGATCAAACTGCACCACATCACCGACTTCATAAGCGATTTGCGAGGGAGGCAGTATTAATTTCAAGCCTGAAGCACGATTATGAGACCTAGCCAACACCTCATTAGACAATTTTTTCATTGCTGGTACGTCGGCGACCAAGGGAATAGAAAAAGTTATTAAGCGATCAACAACAGCATCTTTCAGGTGCATTTTCGCTTCTGCAGGTTGGTAGCTATTTTCATCATCGGCAAACCTTATCTGCACACCAGAAGCTAATTGCTCAGCATCCTCAAAAATATATTGTAACGTGCTATTGTCATTACCTCTGATAAAGCTATCAGCTTTCCAATTAGTCTGCACCGAAGTAAACCCCGGCATAGAAAACACCAAAGATCCAAAACGGTCACTCAAATCAAAACCGTAACACTCGCTCAAAGGAGTAATAGCTTGGCGTAATGTTACCCCGCCCTTAATCACATAGCCGGTGACAATTCCTGCCAATGATATTGTCGAAAAATCTGTAATATTCGCCTTTTGACAAATATCCTTAATAATCGCTTCCAGCGAGGAAAAACCAACTCGCCCGTTTAGCCAATGGCCCAGTTGCCAATTATCACCATCTGACCAGACCTCTGTTCTTGCTGGAAAATCTGGAAATGGCCGCGCATCCCATGTCCAGAACTGTATATTATTTGGCTCCACCATCGAGCTGCCATATACTGATGATATTAAATTTTGCGGACTATCCGTTTGCCAATAATCGAGCATGACCTCGCAATAAAGGCGTTGTATCAAATCATTGCGCTGGCCGCTAGAAAAATACGGCAAAAAGCTTTCGGAACTTTTTGGATCATAAAAAACATTCGGCTGATTGGATCCTTTATCAACGGCAGGACAGCCAGTTTCTGTAAACCATATTGGCTTGGATTCTGGCACCC
Source organism: Robiginitomaculum sp. (assembly GCA_021647805.1). Lineage (GTDB taxonomy): Bacteria > Pseudomonadota > Alphaproteobacteria > Caulobacterales > Maricaulaceae > Robiginitomaculum_B. Next base: position 3,633 of record JAKITZ010000112.1, on the reverse strand, counting down.
AAGCAGTTGCAGTGGGGCTTTCCACCCCACCCGGTCGATTAAAATGGCTCTGCCGCCACCAATTCTTTATGTCTTTATAACGAAACACCCAGTCTTTACCGAAAGCACCATCGGTAATAGCAGTTCTAGTTTGAGCATCACGATCAGCCAAAGAAGCATAATACCAATCATAACCCTCACCGCCCTCAATATTGCCTTGCAAATACAATGGATCGTAAATTGTGTCATAATTGGCGGCATCTAAATGCCCTAAGCCATCACGCCAGTCGGACAGCGGCACATACCAGTCAATCCCCACAAAATCTATCGCCGGATCAGCCCATAAAGCATCGAGATGAAAATACACGTCTCCAGAGCCATCTTGCGGATGATGGCCAAAGTACTCCGTCCAATCGGCAGCATATGAAATATCAGTTGCGGGTAAAATAGTATCCACATCTTCTGCTAATTTCCGTAATTTTTCCACCACCGGGTATTGATCTTGTGAAGACCGCAGCCGGGTAAGCCCCGGCAATTCAGAGCCGATAAGAAACCCGTCAACACCCCCGGCCAGTTTACATAAATTGGCATAATGCAAGATCATACGCCGAAAAGACCATTCTTCTGCACCTGTGTAAGATATGGTTTCTACACCTGCAGAGAAATCGGTAATTTCCGCTTGTCCAAAAAAATTATCTACTTGAGTAAGTAGTGCTGCCGACTTGTCAGGGCTTGCTGGTTGGTCAGGTGCTGGATGACAAGTAATGCGTCCACGCCAAGGAAAAACAGCCTGCTCGGCTGCTACATACGGATCGGTAAGTGCATTGCCCGGCGGAATATCCATCAAAATAAATGGATAAAAAATCACTCTAAACCCGCGTGATTTTAATTCAGCAATCGTTTGTAAAATTGAGGCATCAGACGGCGTTCCACCGAATGCTGGTCTGCCGTCTATGTATGAAACCAAATGAGCATCATTTCGTGATACGCCGCTCACCTGCCATTGCTGACCAATGGTAATTTTTGCGTTTGTTTCAACACCGGGCATTAATTGACAGTTGCCACAACGCAAGTCATCGCCAAACCAACTAACCACCACTGAAACGGTATTACAGGCCGGCAAATCACGCTCAAGATTGTCAAGCGCTGCAATAATATCGGCTCCACCAACACTATTGTTAGAGTTTTCCGATCTGGTAATACCCGGCCCTTCATCAGCAAGAACCGTTTCAGTAGCATAAGAAAATTCACCAGAAGCCGGTATCAAAGTAACACCTTTTAACCGTTGCCGCAGACTATTTTCTTCCACTTGCTCGCCGGGACTACGAAAAACTTCAAATGATAGTTGCGGAATTCTATTTCCAAAATCTGTCAAAGGAAAATCCTCAAATACCACATAAGCCAAACCCTTAAAGTTTGGCGTTTGCGACACCCCCTCAACCACTTGGATCAGGCTATCTGCCAGCTGTTCCTCGGAGCCAATATGAGTGCGAAAATTGGCTTGCCTAGTATCTAGCAATTCCCCATCAGCCCAGACACGACCAATGCCATCAATAACTCCTTCACACAAACCAACAGCAAAACTTAAAGTATATTTGCGCTCTAAGGTGGAAGCACCACCTTTTCCACCGCCTTGAACCTGCTGGCGGTTTTCTTTTGGTTTATCAGCCCAGATCACCTGCCCACCAACTCTTGCTCTACCGAAGACAATCGGCATCGCAGAACCTTCGGTCGATTGTAAAACGTATAATTGATCAAGAGTTGGGCCAATTACTCTATCATCTGCAAAAAGAGATGATATCGCACTGCTAGCCAATGAGGTTGCTACTCTTGTCACAGCAGTTTTTGCAAAGTTTAGTGCCAGTTGAGCCATAATTCACGATCCAGTTATTTTAAGGAAAATTGTAAGTCGCAGCCAACCGTCGAACCCACCAATTACCAAAAGCTGAACGCGATACTGATCGGCTCCAATAGGCATGGATAAATTCATGTTGATTGATCATAATCCCGCAATGCTTGACTGGGCTGGACGGATACATGCGAAATAATAACACCGATCCCGGTTCTGGCTTGGTGGCGGGAATCAAATATTCTTCAGCCGCTTGCGATAGCAAGTCCGCCGATCCACGTTCAGCCCAGTCAGGGGAATAAATTGGTACGGGAGCTGGCTCTGATCCATATATTTCTCGCCAGACCCCGCGAATTAAACCAAGACAATCACAGCCAGCACCTTTAACGCTGGCTTGATGCAGATATGGTGTTCCCAACCAAGTAAGGGCAATATCCACCACTTGTTGTGGTTCGGGTTTTTGCAATTGCATTAGTCAGAAAATGGTGTTGCCAAAAGCTGATCATTGCCCGGCATAAACGGACAACCACGAAAATTACCCGCATTGGAAAATCGCGCACTGCAATGCGTCAACGATTTACCACAGCCAACAATCATTCTTATTTGATCACCTGCTTGCATCGGAATATCCGGCGGTAACAATAACTGAAAAACCTCTACACCACCTGCCGTGTAATGAGTGTTTATTAGCCGGCTATTTGTTATTTTATCAGCATCTAACCAATCAACTCGACCATAAACATACCAATTTTGTTCTGGAAGGTTGACCCCAGAAACGGAAAACAATACCGAGCTTAAAACTTCCAGTATTGTTACCGTTTCACTCCATGGCGAGTTAGCAAAATCAAACCCGCAACGAACATCACCCAAGTTTGCATCGCAACTTTTACTGAATGAGCGACCAATGGATCGATCCAATTTACGGGAATTGGAAACAAGCTCGGCGTTAAAGACATTATCCTGAAGCGATATATCCCCAAGCTCTCCAGCCCATACCCCGACACGATCAATTGGGTTTTGCCAATCCACACGCCATATTTGCACGCTTGCGGCAGCAAATTTTCCATTTTTCAAATCTTCAGCAGTCAAACTATCGTGCAATATTGAGCCGGCACTTCCAGCCGATCCTGTTGCAAACCCGGTACTTGTTTCAATTACTCCGGGGGTTAATCCAGTAGCCGCCTGCCAGACCAGACCATCAAAGTTTAAGTCCTGATCATGATCGGTAAAAGTAAACACACTTCCGTCTTGCCTGCTAATTTTCCAGCACCAGCATAAACGAGTAACACCAGTTTCCAGTTTATTTTGTAGGCTTTGCGAAATTTCACGCATGATTACCGCACCTCGACAACTGGAATTGATAAAATCGCGCCGGATTGAAATGTTTCCAATGAAATAGAAAGAATATCAGTATCAAAACGTACCGGTACATCAAATTCAAAGCCAGCAGTAACCGCCTGCCCCACGCCCGGTATTGAACCAGGAACAAACGTGACCGTTCCAAGAGCATAATCTACTGAATACTCCGTTCCCTCGATAGCTGGCGCTCCAGCCACAGCAATTTGCAAACTGTTTTCGACCGGCTTGGTAATTATCCGCTGATAGGCATAAGATCCAGTTTCATAGGTTTTTGACAATTGAAAAACACTCTTAGCGCCATCACCATCACCTAATGCTTGATCAAAAGCAGATATAGTGTCGACACTTGCGCAGGAACGAAAGTCTATAAAGTCTTTCCACCTAAAGCCATGCAACCTGCCCATACGCGCTTCATAAAAAACCAATACACTTTCAAGGTCTGCCAA
>JAKITZ010000111.1 GCA_021647805.1 Robiginitomaculum sp. | reverse complement strand
ACTCCCGAAGGCTTAAAACATTGGCACAGCGTAGATATTTCAATTGCCGTGGCTATTGATGGTGGACTGATCACACCGGTTATTCGTAATGCCAGCAATTTAGGGCTGGCGGCTATTTCCAGTGTTACCAAGGACTTGGCCGCTCGTGCTAGAGACCGCAAATTACTACCAGAAGAGTACCAAGGTGGCACATTTACCATCTCGAACATGGGAATGATGGGCATTAAATCTTTTGCTTCGATCATAAATCAACCACAAGCATGTATAATGTCGGTGGGCGCAGGTGAAAAACGTGCCGTAGTAAAAGGCGGCGAGTTGGCCATAGCAACTATGATGACGGTTACTTTGACTTGCGATCACCGAGTGGTTGACGGGGCAATAGGTGCACGGTTATTGGCAGAGTTTAAGGCCAGAATAGAAAACCCGGGCTTGATGCTGTTATGAGCAAAACAAGCCCAGCAAAAGTCGGTATAATATGGTATCTGTTTTTAGGTTTAGTCGTTGTTTTAGGTTTTTTATTTCATGAAGCGGCGCATTGGCTAGCTGGTGAGGCTTTGGGTAATGAGATGGCTATGTCAATTGGCCGTGCTTGGCCAATTGATGGAAATTATCTTCTGCCAATTCATGCACCAGTAATTAGTTTCGCAGGCCCGATATTTACAATTTTAGTTGCATTATTGGGTATGTATGTCGCCATACGATATTCTGCACTTTGGGGTTATGCTCTGGTTTTTTCATCATTCATGTTTCGGGCGTTAGCCTTTCTTGTTAGTATAAATAACCCAAATGACGAAGCGAGGATTAGTTTATATTTTGGTTTGCCGTGGTTTGTTCTACCCGCAATCGTGGCTTTGGGTCTGTTGTGGATTACGATCAAAACATCGCGCTCATTGCAAATAGGTTGGCGAACGAATGTTCTTGCTTATGTGGTTGTAAGTGCCGTGGTCACAGTTTTGATCATGGCCGATGGTCAATTGCCGGGCATAGGGTAGGAAATGCTAAGTTGCGCAACATGAACCAAGTGGATCAGAAAACCCGACTTATGGATTTGGTTTTTCCTGATCAAACAAACCACCAAGGTGATATGTTTGGCGGTACTGCCTTGGCGTTTATGGATAAGGTTGCATTTCTTACAGCAGCAAGATTTGCCAAGCGCGGTTTTGTTACTGCTGCTGTTGAACGAACAGACTTTAAGTCACCGGTTCTGGTCGGCGAAATTGTTGATTTAACTGGTGAGGTGCGCAGTGTTGGCCGTTCATCATTACGGGTGCAGGTAAGTCTAATGGCTGAAAACCTGCTTAGTGGTGATCGCAGATTAACCACACAAGGCGAGTTTACTATGGTTGCTACCGATAGAAAAACCAACAGAAAGTCTTTACCGCCAGTGCCAGAATACCAAGAGGTAAAGGGCGACACCACCAAGAGTGTTGAATTGGTATTTCCCGGTGACACCGATCATAGGGGGTTGCTCTTTGGTGGCAGAGCTTTGGCTTTGATGGAAAAGGCAGCTTTTATCAAAGCTTCGCGTCATTCAAGATCTTTGGTAGTGATGGCCTCGTTAAAAGAAATTAACTTCAAACATTCAATCCATGTCGGCGAAATGGTTGAATTAAATACCAGAATTACCAGTGTTGGTCGTTCGTCAATGCGGGTGAATGTACAGTTATGGGCGGAGGATTTAACCAACGGGGATCGTAAAATGGCCACTGAGGGGCAATTTGTTATGGTAGCACTTGGCTCAGATGGTCGGCCAACAAAAGCACCGCCGTTAAAACTCTAAGGATAGTTAAATGACTGAAAAAAAATTTGATGTTTTAATTATCGGTGCAGGTCCCGGTGGTTATGTTGCCGCGATCAGAGCTGCGCAACTTGGATTGAAAACCGCTATTGTCGAGCGGGAGCACCTTGGCGGTGTTTGTTTGAACTGGGGCTGTATTCCGACCAAGGCTTTGTTGCGTTCAGCAGAAGTGTTTGAGATGATCGGGCATGCCGATCAGTTCGGTTTAAGCGTTGAAAAACCGGGGTTTGATTTGGCAAAAATTGTGCAACGCTCTAGGCAAATTGCCGGACAATTGTCCAAGGGTGTGCAGTTTTTATTAAAAAAAAACAAAGTGCAAGTCATTGACGGTGAGGGGCGTTTGCAAAAAGGTACTATTGCGCCGATTGTCATAGTTAAAGATAAGCAAAATAAAGAAACCAAATACACTGCAAAACATGTTATTTTGGCCACGGGTGCTAGAGCCAGAACCATACCTTCAATGGGGTTGGAGCCGGACGGCAAGTTAATCTGGACGGCACGAGAGGCAATGGTACCAAAGACGATGCCAAAGTCTTTATTGGTAATCGGCTCTGGTGCTATTGGGATTGAGTTTGCTTCTTTTTACCAAAGTTTTGGCTGTAAAGTTACCGTGGTTGAAATGCTGGATCGGGTGCTGCCAGTAGAAGATGCGGAAATAAGTGAATTTGCTCATAAAGCTTTCACTAAGCAAGGCATGGAAATACTAACCGGTGCGCAAGTAAAGGCAATAGTCAAAAAGCCAAATTCTGTTGTGGCCGAGATTGCCATGAAAGATGGAAAAACTAAAAAACTAGAAACAGAGCGGGTGATCATTGCTATCGGTATCGAAGCTAATACCGATAAGATTGGTTTGAATAAGCTCGGGGTTAAATTGGATCGTGGGCATGTTCAGGTCGATCAATTCAGTAAAACTAACGTGGTAGGACTATATGCCATTGGTGACATTACTGCGCCGCCTTGGCTTGCTCACAAAGCCAGTCATGAGGGGGTGATTTGCGTGGAGAAAATTGCTGGCGAAAACCCGCATCCGCTTAATCATGCCAATATTCCGGGTTGCACTTATTGTCGCCCGCAAATTGCCTCTGTTGGTTTGACTGAACAACAAGCCAAGGACAAGAATTTAAAAATCCGTGTGGGTCGTTTCCCGTTTATTGGTAATGGTAAGGCCATTGCGTTAGGCGAAGCCGAAGGCCTAATTAAAACAATCTTTGATGCCAAAACCGGGGAATTGCTTGGCGCGCACATGGTTGGCACGGAAGTAACGGAATTGATTGCCGGTTTTGTGATTGGGAGAAATTTGGAAACAACCGAGGCTGAATTGCTGGAAACTGTTTTTGCCCACCCGACTTTAAGTGAGATGATGCATGAAAGTGTGTTAAACGCTTATGATCGCAGTATCCACATGTAGAATTAGGTCGGTGATGGTTGTTGCTGAAAATGTTTTGTTTTTAGGGTTATTCCTAATAGCCCTTATCAATAAGACCACGTTCCACAGCAACATAGTCAACTTTACCGGTTCCAAGAACCGGGATTTCATCAACTAGATCAATTTTCTTTGGAACAGCCAGTTCAGGTACTCCATGCGATTGCGCCCATGCTAAAAGATCAGCGCGATTGGCATCATCGCAATCACTACACAAAATTATAGTCTCGCCCTTTTTCTTGTGCGGCCGACAAATCGCAACATGCTCGTTATCAGGCCATAAAGCTTTGGCGCAATTCTCAACCACTGCCAATGAGACCATCTCCCCGCCAATTTTAGCAAAGCGTTTGGCGCGACCCTTGATCATAATATAACCTTTTTTGTCAATCTCGACTATGTCGCCGGTATCATGCCAATCATCATCCATCGTCTCAATTACTCCGGGGGCTGATGGGCGTAAATATCCACTCATCACATTTACGCCACGCACGAATAAGCGGCCACCTTTGGCAATACCTTCAACTTTTTCTAAACGTGATTCCATGCCGGGTAACAACCTACCAACAGTTCCAGCTCTATTATCCTCAGGCTGGTTAACGGCAATTACCGGTGCAGTTTCGGTAACACCATAGCCCTCAAGAATAGGGAATTTATATTTTTTCTTGATCATTGACCTAGTTTCGTCACGAACTCTTTCTGCACCGCAAACCGCAAATCTTATGCTGTCCATATCGCCTTGATTGCCAGCTCTGGCGTATCTAGAGATAAACGTGTCGGTGGCAAATAAAATAGTTGCGCCAGTTGTTCGAATTCGTTCCGGTATGGTTTTTGTATGCAGTGGAGAGGGGTAAAGAGCAGCTTTCATGCCGGAAAATAGTGGTAATAACGACCCGCCAGTTAAACCAAAACAATGAAATGTTGGTAACGGATTAAATACTACATCACTGGTGCGTAATTCAATATGTGCCCGAATTTGCTCGACATTGCCTACTACATTGGCGTGTGAAAGCACTACACCCTTGGGATCGCCTTCAGTGCCAGAGGTGAACAAAACCACCCCTGGGTCTTTCCAGTTCGTATGAGCCATGAAAACCCACGGAAATATAGGGCCAAGAACCGCATATAGTTTGTCTTTGATGTTCATTTCTTCGCGCAAGTCTTCTAGGTAAAGAAAATCAACAGTATCGGTTAACGTCGCAATCAACTCGCCCAGCTCAGCAAGTTTGATAAACCGGTGAGCGGTGACAATGTGTTTAACTTCTGCGGCTTTGCAGGCGAGTTTCAAATTTCTGGTTCCAGCAGTAAAGTTCATCATTGCCGGTATTCTACCCATGGATAAGATAGCAAAAAATGCAATTATCGAACCAACTCCAGTTGGTAGCATTATCCCAACTTTTTCACCTTTTTTGCTGTGTCTAGTTAGAACACTGCCAATGGCGAAGCTGGCTCTGACCAAATCGGCATATGTATATGTTTTGTCGTCGGCATCAATAATGGCATCGGTTTTTGCGCCATAGCGTGATTTAGCTCGTAACAATGCACTAAACAGGTTCTTGTGGGCTAGTTTTTCGTTAAAATCACTCATTTATAAGACCAAAGGTAAATGGATGGGGTAAACATGATAATCTCTAAATTGCTTATTGTCATCACTGCTGTTCTAATCTGTGAATTAAAAACAGTCCTAGAAAGTATCCGTAAATCTTTTATGCGTAATATTACCCATGATTGCACGTGAAGTTAACAAACGTTCGCAAATCTTAGGTGTGTTATGAATTACGAAAATGTACGGGTCTGTCTTTTTGACCCAGCTCGTCATAATTTAATGATTACTCGTGTTTCCCTTGTGGAAATTGGCTATTCTAATATCGAGATGCTTACTGATTTCGCCAGTTTTTCCGAAGCCGCTGCAAAAAATACTTACGATTTGATCATTGCTGAATCACACGAGGCTGGCGGGGCTATTGCCGAGTTGATGCGTAAGATCAGAATTGGCGAGATAGGTGATAACCCATTTGTTGTGGCGATCACTACTAGCTGGGATCGCGACAAAGAGCATTTGCAAAGTTTAATAAATAGCGGAATTGATGATATTCTCCTTCGTCCATTTTCCACGGAACAATTAAAAAAACGTCTGCAAACATTGGTGGGTCGCCGAAAAGACTTTGTAGTTACGGGTGATTATGTCGGTCCGGATCGTCGTAGCGATACCGCCCGAGAAGCCAATTCAATCAAGTCATTTCAACCACCTAATACCTTAAAAGCTATTGCTGAGGGTGATCGCAAAGCGTTGGAAGAGGTCAAGGGGGTGATCATTGATATGAAGGCTGATGTGACTCGCGAGCGAATTAAGAGGTTGGCGATGAAAATTGTTGTTTCAATGCAGCTAATGCTTGATGACCCTGAAGTTGGAAAAGCCCTTGATATGGAAGATGTCGATTCTACCGCCCGAGAATTACGACGGCGATTGCGCGGCCATGGAGTGCCTGATGCTGTGGAATTGGCTAGTGCATTAACAGAAATGACTACCGAGATCATAGACCCAGATGAACATAGCCCCACTCAATTCAAATTAGTTAGAGAGTTGGCCTTGGGGGCGTACACCGCTTTTGCTGATGGTGAAGATTTTGGATCCGATGCAGACGAGGTGAAGGATACAGTTTCGTCTCTTCGTAAGAAATTGCAGAAACAAATGATTGATGGCTGGCAATCTGCATAGGCTTGGGCTAGTAAGTGCCAATTCTCTTTCTGGTTTCCCTAGATATTTATTTTTAACTGAGATTTTTTCATGACTTCCGTTTTATTGACAATTCATTTTCTGATTAGCGTGGCATTGGTCATTGCTGTTTTATTACAACGTTCTGAAGGCGGAGCGCTCGGTATTGGTGGGGGTGGCCCAGGTGGATTAATGTCGGGGCGTGCTGCTACTAGTATGTTATCTCGGGCAACTGGATTTTTAGGGGCCGCATTTTTTGCCATGTCTATATTGCTAACCATTGTTCCTAATTGGGGCAAGGATGGTACGGATAGTGAGGTCGTGGGTAGTCAAGTTGAACAACCTGTTGCAGATGTTTTGGAAGAAAAACCTGTGGAAAACTCTGAACCTGAGTAATGTTTTCCAAACCTTTTCCTTTTCAAAGCATGCGAATCTAAGATAGGGTGCAAACCCATGTCCCGATATATATTTATTACTGGTGGTGTGGTGTCGTCCCTTGGAAAAGGGCTTGCTTCGGCTGCGCTTGGTGCTTTGTTGCAGTCCAGAGGCTATTCTGTACGCTTGCGTAAGCTTGACCCTTATTTGAATGTTGATCCGGGAACAATGTCCCCATACCAACATGGCGAAGTGTTTGTAACCGATGATGGCGCAGAGACCGATCTGGATCTGGGGCATTATGAGCGATTTACCGGTGTCGCTGCCGCTCAGAGCGACAACATAACTACTGGCCGAATATATCAGCAAATAATCGAAGCCGAACGTCGTGGTGATTATCTTGGTGCAACAGTGCAGGTAATTCCACACGTTACGGACAAAATCCGCGACTTTGTTTTGTCTGATGCCGGTGACGTAGATTTTGTGTTGTGTGAAATCGGTGGAACTGTTGGTGATATTGAGGCTCTACCATTTTTTGAAGCCATTCGTCAGGTTGCATTGAAAATAGGACGAGCCAAAACGCTTTATCTGCATGTTACTTTATTGCCTTATATTACTGTGGCCGGTGAGCTAAAAACCAAACCAACCCAACATTCTGTAAAAGAGTTGCTCTCAATCGGTATTCAGCCCGATGTTTTGTTGTGTCGTAGCGAGCGGGAATTACCTGATAGTGATCGTCGTAAAATCGGGTTGTTTTGCAATGTAATGGAGCGGGCTGTGATACCTGCTTATGATGCTAGTTCGATTTATGATGTTCCGTTGGCCTATCATAAGCAGGGCTTAGACGATGTTGTTCTTGAACATTTCAATATGTTAGAAGACGCACCTGCTCCGGATCACTCTATGTGGGAGGAAATTTCACGCCGGATAAACCAGCCCGACGGAGAAGTTACAATTGCGGTTGTTGGTAAATATACTGTGTTGCCTGATGCGTATAAGTCATTGATGGAGGCGCTGGTTCATGGCGGCATTGCCAATACGGTTAAGGTCAAAATCAAATGGATCGAAAGTGATAGTTTTGAAAACGATGACTTAGCTTTAAAGGAGCTGGACGGGGTACATGGAATATTGGTGCCTGGTGGCTTTGGTGAGCGCGGAGCGGAAGGTAAGGTAAGCGCCGCCAAATATGCTCGTGAACGCAAAATTCCGTTTTTTGGTATTTGTTATGGAATGCAGATGGCTGTTGTTGAGGCCGCGCGGAATCTAGCCGGTATTGAAGATGCTGTCTCCAGCGAGATTAGCCCAGAAGGGACTGCTGTAATAGGGTTGATGACCCAATGGGGTAAAGGCGATAAAACCGAGAGCCGTACTAAGGGGGATGACCTTGGCGGAACTATGCGCCTGGGGTCGTACCCTGCAATTCTAAAGCCAGGGT
>JAKITZ010000110.1 GCA_021647805.1 Robiginitomaculum sp. | reverse complement strand
AGTAGCACGGCCAGTTACGTTCAGGTTTAGCTGTATATATCCGATATTTAACTGGCATCTACTGCTTTAAGGGCTTATGTATTGATAAATTATTTTCAAATGGGGTATATTTTATGAGTAAGTTTCTTTTATCGAGTGTTGCATTGGCTGGTTTGGTTTTGGTGGCGGCGTGTAGCGATCCAAAAAAATCCATGGAAAGTTCAAGTATGAGCGACGACACAGCGCAAATCTCCGAAGCGCAAAAAACGGAACAACAAAACCCGTTATTGGTACCGTGGACGGGGCCTTATGGTGGGGTTCCGGCATTTGATACGGTGCAGTTAAAAGACTTGAAATCGGCGCTTGAAATTGGCATGGCGAAGAATTTGGCTGAAATTGATGTGATAACTGCCAATCCTGATGCGCCAACTTTTGAAAACACTATCGTTGCACTGGAACGCGCTGGTCGTGATCTTGGTCGGGTGTTTCGTTATTGGGGAATTTGGAGTTCCAATATGTCGTCTCCAGAATTTCGTAAAATTCAAGGTGAGATGGCGCCGGTATTGTCTGAATATAGTTCTAAAATCACTCAAAATGAAGCTTTGTTCGCAAGAGTAAAGGCGGTCTATGAGGGCGAGGAAATGAAGACCCTGCGTGCCGATCAGCAGCGGGTGGTGTTGCTGCGGTATGAAGGCTTTACCAGAAATGGGGCAATGCTAAATGATGCCGACAAAGCCAGATATACTGCGATCAATTCCAAGCTTTCTGAATTGCATACCAAATTTGGCAATAATGTTCTGGCCGATGAAGAAAAATACGTCACCTATATTACCGATGAGCAATTAGGCGGCTTGCCGGATAGTTTTGTCAAAGCTTCGGCTAATGCGGCCAAGTCCCGTGACAATGAGGGACAATATGCCATTACCAATACTCGTTCTTCGATGTCGCCATTTTTGACTTATTCTGACGAGCGCGATTTGCGCGAAACTGTATGGCGCACGTATTATTCGCGTGGTGATAATGGTGATGCTAATGATAATAACGCGCTGATTGCTGAGATTTTGCAATTACGTAATGAGCGAGTAGCTTTGTTGAGTTATGATAATTACGCCTCATGGCGGCTGGAAAACCGCATGGCCAAAACCCCTGAACGGGCGTTGGAGTTAATGGAAGCGGTTTGGCCGGCAGCGATTGCCCGAGTTGCCGAGGAAGTAGCAGATATGCAGGCAATTGTTGATGCCTCTGGCGAAGACTTCAAAATTGCTCCTTGGGATTATCGCTATTACGCCGAAAAAGTTCGTAAAGATAAATACGATCTAGATTCCGACGAAGTAAAACAATATCTGCAATTGGATAATTTGCGCGATGCACTGTTCTTTGTAGCTGGCGAGTTGTTCGGTTATGAGTTTACTGCGGTTCCCGAAGGCTCGGTTCCGGTGTTTCATGAAGACGTTAAAGTCTGGGAAGTTACCATGAAAGATGGCGGTGAAGCTGTTGGTCTTTGGTATCTTGATCCATTTGCTCGCCCGGGAAAACGCTCCGGTGCGTGGGCAACCACTTATCGCTCTTATGAGAATATTGATGGCAAAAAAACCGTTCTTGGATCCAATAATTCCAACTTTGTCAAAGGCGCACCCGGCGAAGCTGTGCTTATATCTTGGGACGATGCCAATACTTTGTTCCATGAGTTTGGCCATGCTTTGCATTTTTTCGCCTCGAAAGTTGATTACCCTACTTTGAACGGCGGAGTTCGCGATTATACCGAGTTTCAATCGCAATTACTTGAACGCTGGCTTTCCACTGATGCGGTAATCGATAAGTTCTTGATCCATCATGAGACTAATCAGCCAATACCAGCGGAACTGGTGGCAAAAATCAAGGCGGCGGCGACGTTTAACCAAGGCTTCTCCACTACAGAATATCTGGCATCAGCCTTGGTTGATATGCGCTATCACACAGTGGATCCAACAGGAATTGACCCCGATAAGTTCGAGCGTGAGACTTTGGCCGATCTGGGCATGCCGGATGAAATACCCATGCGCCATCGCTCCACTCAATTCGGGCATATATTCTCCGGCGAAGGTTATTCTTCTGGTTATTACGGTTATATGTGGGCCGATGTTTTAACGGCAGATGCATCAGAAGCCTTTGCCGAGGCTCCCGGTGGGTTTTATGACAAGGAAGTGGCCAAGAAACTGGTCGATCACTTGTTTGCAGTACGTAATGCAGTTGATCCAGCCGATGCCTATCGCGAGTTTCGTGGCCGTGATGCCAATATCGAAGCGTTGATGCGCGATCGAGGTTTTCCTATTCCTGAAGCGGAATAAACTCAATAAAGCAATGCTTGGAAACTCCGGCATTGATTTTACCAGGGTTATTTTTATTGTAGCTCCACGCCATAAACCGCAGCAACTACTCGCTTGCGGATATTGGCGTGTTCGTGGCCTAAGACCTGTATGTGTAAAATTACGGTTAGCTGATTTTGCGGATCAACCCAAAAGTAAGTCCCGGCTAAACCGCTCCAACCATAAGAGCCGACGGGTTGTGGCAAGCTGCCATCGGTTACGGCTCCGGTTTTAATGGCAAAATTAAGCCCAAAACCCATATCCTTGCCCAGCCAGCCATGATCGGCATTACCCAACTGATCGCGGGTCATCATCGCCAGTGTTTCGGGTTTTAAGATGCGCACATCACCCAACATGCCCTCGTCAAGCAGCATTTTGGCGAATTGGGCAAAATCATCAATGGTAGAGACAAGGCCGCTACCGCCGCTTTCAAAAGCAACGTCTTCCAAGAACATATTTTCAACAGTAATTGGCGTATTGTGTCTTTCATCAGATAGTTTGGTTAAACCGGTTTTGCTTAACCGGTATGCCGGGCCGAATAATTCGCGATCATTTGGCTTTACCGTAAATCCGGTATGACTCATTTGCAGTGGCTCAAAGATGGTTTCTTCTAAAAACTCACCAAGGGTTTTTCCAGAAAGCACTTCGATCAACCTGCCTTGCACATCGACCGAGACGCCATAAATCCATTTTGTTCCGGGTTGTGCCTGTAGTGGTAGTTTTGCCAGTTTTTGGCTCATTTGCGTATTGGTATCGTTAAGGCTTAAAATACCAGCTTCTCTATACATTTTGTCCACCGCTGTATTGGTAAACAAGCCATAGGTCATACCCGAAGTATGGCGCATCAAGTCGCGAATAGTTACCGCACGAATTGGCTCTGCCAATGAGGCTTCGGTGGTGTCATCGCCAGCCACATAAACTTTAAGCTCTGCGTATTCTGGTAAATATTGCGCTATTGGATCATCAAGGGCAAATTTGCCGTCCTCGAACAAGGTCATCAAGGCAACGCCGACAATCGGTTTGGTCATCGAATAATATCTGGCAACTGAGGCTCTGGTTTGCGGGATTTGGTTTTCCAAGTCGTAATTTCCTTGGACATTAAAATAAGTCTCTTTGCCATTTTCGATCACTAAAAGCGAAATTCCCGGTACGGCTTTTTCTTGGATCAGGCTAGATAATAAACTATCAAGTCGCTCGGCTCGCTCTGAGACTTGTATATCGTTCTGTGGTGCTACAACCTCTTGCACAGGCACTGGCGAGCAAGCAGCCAATACAAAGATAGCAATAAAGCCGATAGCTTGTAATTTCTTTAGATTGCGCATGGTGTTTCCTTGTCTTGTGAATTGTTTGAACTTGTCTTTCTAAAATAATAATCATGGTCGATTTGATGAAAAATTTCATAGTCGAGATTTGCTAATTGTTTTGTTATTGCTTCGATATGTTGCGGCCATAGTTCAACCTGTAATATGCAATAATTGTTCAAAAGCATTTGCTGCATTCCCATAAGAGTTTCAGCTTCATGGCCTTCAACATCAATTTTGAAAAATGCTCTTAAACCAGTGTCGTTAATTTCATCATCAAGTGTTTTGATAGTTATTTCTATTGTATCGAGCCGGTCAACTTTGTCATAGACATTGCTGTTCTTGTTTAGGCTTGAAGTGCCAGATGATTTTTTATCATAAACAATATTTTGTCTGCTTGCTTTAGCTCCCAAAGCAAAATTATATGTCTGCACTTTATCTTGAAGCTGGTTTAACTCTATATTTTTCCGCAATCTAGCATAGGTGTTTTTTATCGGCTCAAAGCTGTGAGTTTTTGTTAAAGTTGGTAAGCGCAAAGGTAACAAGACACTGTACAAACCAATATTTGCACCAATATCAAAAAACACCTCAAGCTGATGATCTTTAATACATGTAGCGGCAAACTCTAATTGTGTGACCTCAAATGGGCGGTCAATGAATAACCGATTATCAATCCAATCCGATGGGAAAAGCTCCCAAGCAGCACCAAGCCGCTGCGCACGAATTGGTTTTTTTCGCAGCCGCATAAGGCGCTTGGCAATGCTGAAATAGGGATTAAATCTCAATTCTCACTCCGGTATCAGGTGTTATTACAGTTCTGATCACTTAGGCAATGATCTACCTTTAATCACCGCTTCTGTCCCAAATTTTTTTCTTGCCTTATCCATGGCACGCTCTACGCGGCCTCTTTTATCTCGCGAGGGATCAAGTAAATCGGCTGCTGGTTCAATAAACCCTTCTTCAACTTTGACCAAAGTCGATAGTCCTGCGCCGATAAGCCGAAAACGGGTGCCATCAATTTCTTTTTGTAATTTGTTGTCCAATTCTCGAAACAAGGTGTCGGCTAATTGCACCGGTTGCTGCAAAGTTATGCTACGGGTGCGTAATTGGTGACTATTGGTTTTTAGTTTTAAGGTGAGAGTGTATCCGGCCATAGATTTTCTTTTGGCCAAGCGCGAGACTTTTTCGCATAATTCCCACAGGATTTTTTGCAAATTTTGCAGATCGCTATGATCCCGCTCAAAAGTGGTTTCGGTAGAAATAGATTTGCGCTTGGAGGTGGTTTTTATTGGTCGGTTATCTTTGCCGCTTGATAACCGCCACAAGCGTATCCCTGATCGGCCATAGCGTGCAGCCATTTCCCGCTCACTCATTTCTCTTATTTGTGACAAATTATGAAAACCATCAGCCAACAGCTTTCGTTCAAATGATGCGCCAACCCCATAGACAAAGCCAGGTGGTTTTGGTGCCAGAAATGCAAGGGTTTCAGCCTTGCCAATGACTGAAAACCCGCGAGGCTTATCAAGGTCAGAAGCTGTTTTGGCTAGAAATTTATTGTGTGAAAGACCTATTGAAACCCCAATGCCGACTTCTTTTTCAATTCGGTTCTGCAAAATAAATAGGCTTTGTACTGGTGGCCCATTATGTAATCGCTGGGTTCCGTTAAGGTCAAGAAATGCCTCATCAATCGACAAAGGCTCGATCAATGGTGTTAGTTCAAGCATTAAATTGCGTATATCTTCACCAGCCTTAGCATAGGCTTTCATCCGAGGTTTGACTATAATTGCTTGCGGGCAAAGCTTCTTCGCTTGTGCCATCGGCATTGCTGAATGCGCGCCAAATGCCCGTGCCAGATAACAAGCAGTGGAGACAACTGATCTTGGGCTGTTACCGCCAATTAATATCGGCTTATTGGCTAGTTTCGGGTTGTCGCGTTTCTCGACTGAGGCAAAAAATGCATCACAATCTATGTGCGCAATAGCCAACTGGTTTAGCTCTATATGCGATAATATCCGCACAGATCGACAGTTTTGACACTTGGTTTTGCCATCGGTTAAGTTACTGACACAATCACGGCACCATGTATTACTGGTCATTGTACTGCTCTAAACATTTGTTTGTGCAAGATTACTCCCGTCTTGACACTTTTATAATTGTCCACAGACCCTAAGTATATTTATTAATGTTCATGGATTGTTCACTCTGATGCTTTTTAATGATCAGGTCAATGGAGTTTTAAGGAGTTTAGCGTCTAATGGGTCCACTTAATATTAACAGTCCCAAGGACGACAACTCGGTGGGCGCCAGCGCCATGTTACAGATTATGCCAAAAACAGTTCTCATTGTTGAAGATAACGAGCTGAACATGAAATTATTTCGTGATCTGTTAGAGGCTCATGGTTATGAGACTTTGCAAACCCGTGAAGGCTTAAAGGCGCTGGAAATTGCTCGAACACACAAACCTGATTTGATTTTAATGGATATTCAATTGCCGGAGGTTTCTGGACTTGAAGTAACCAAATGGATCAAGGAAGATGAGGAGCTTTCTTCTATACCGGTAATTGCGGTAACAGCCTTTGCAATGAAGGGTGATGAGGAACGGATCCGAGAAGGTGGGTGTGAGGCCTATATATCCAAACCAATTACTGTCATGTCGTTCATGGAAACTATTAAATCCTTCCTTGAAGACTGATCGCGAGCAGTAATTATGACCGGCCGCATTCTTGTTGTTGACGATATGGAACCGAACATTCGGGTTCTTTCGGCCAAATTGGAGGCTGAGTATTACGAAGTCTTAACCGCGAACAGCGGTGCAGTTGCGATCTTGATGGCCAGGGAACAACGGCCTGACCTTATTTTACTTGATGTAATGATGCCGCAAATGGACGGCTTTGAAACCTGCCGCCGGTTAAAGGCTGATCCAATTACTCAACACATACCAGTGGTTATGGTAACGGCGCTTGATCAGCAAACAGACCGGGTTGACGGGTTGCAAGCCGGAGCCGATGATTTTTTAAGTAAGCCGATTGATGATGTGGCATTATTTGCGCGGGTGCGTTCACTGTTGCGGCTTAATTCGGTAATGGATGAATTGCGCTCGCACCTAAATAGCGGACAAGGTACAGATGCGGCAAACAAGCTGATGACTTTATCAAAGCAAATTGGCGGTAAAGTACTGGTGGTTGAGGAAAGTGAAAGGTTTGGTAGTAGAATTGCTGAAAAACTTGGAGAGAACTTTTATTGTCAAATTACTACTGACCCGAAAGTGGCGTCCACTATAGCTGCAACCGGCTTTGATTTGATACTGATAAATTTGGCAACTAATTCGTTTGATGGTTTGCGATTGTGCGCCCGTTTGCGAGCTGATGAAGCAACACGGCAATTACCAATTCTTTGTATGGTAGATGCGCAAGCAAAAGATCGTTCGGTAAGGGCGCTGGATCTGGGGGCTAATGACATATTGGAGCGTCCGGTAGATCGCCATGAACTACGTGCAAGATGCCAGACTTTGCTGCAACGTCGTGTCTATGCAGCCCAATTACGAGAGAATATCGATCAGTCATTAGAGATGGCATTTAGTGACCAGTTAACCGGTTTGTTTAATCGCCGGCATTTGGATATAAAACTTGAAGAACTCGTTGTACGCTTCAATGATAGCAAAGAGCCATCAGTGGTTTTGATCGCTGATATTGATCACTTTAAACAATTCAATGATACATGGGGCCATGTAGCTGGTGATATGGTGTTGCAGCAATTAGCTGACATTATGCGCGAAAGTTTCCGGGCAATAGATATTATCTGTCGTTATGGTGGTGAGGAATTTGTCGTACTTATGCCGGATGCTTCATTAGACAGTGCAAAATCAGCAGCTGAACGATTTAGGCAAGTGATCGCGGTTAATAGCTTTGATATTGGCCAAGGCAAAGAGCCTATTAGGATAAGTGTTTCAGGTGGCTTGGCCGCATTGCAAGCCGAGCAAAACGCAAAGCAAATATTATCACGGGCAGATGCTGCTTTATATCACGCCAAGAAAAATGGCCGCAACCAAATGATTGCCGCCATATCTAGCAAGAAAAACACGAAACTTACGTGCTGATCAATTACCAACCAGATAGCTCAAAGTCTATCTTGAATTGCCTTCTTTGA
>JAKITZ010000109.1 GCA_021647805.1 Robiginitomaculum sp. | reverse complement strand
CTTTTTGTCATCAGTTGATTTTACTGTCTGCATGGCATTGCCGGCATATATCGGCCGAACAAACGTATCAGCCGAAAGCACTTTGGTAATTTCTGATATCTGCATAACGTCTAATTTGGCAGCTATGCGCGGCATGAAGTTTTTACCCGATGTGGTGGCTGGCGCAAGCACAGCATCATAGTCCGCCATTAACGGCACGACCAAAGCCTCTATCCTCTCAGCAACAGCATGGATAAGCGACGCGTCATCAGCAATTAAAACAGCTCTAACGCCATTTAATGCCGCGGCCTCTTTGGCCACATCGCCAACCCCTGAGCCAATTACAAGAATATCTACTTTGCCACCCATTGCCAACGCAGCGGTAACGGTTTTACCCGTAGCATCATTCAAATTAGTATTGTTATGTTCTGCAATTACTAGGGCTTGCATCAGATCACTCCTGCTTCATTTTTCAATTTATCAACCAGATCGGCGACGCTTTCTAAAATAACTCCAGCCTTACGAGAAGCCGGCTCTTCGGTTTTAACAACTTCAAGACGCGGTGTTATATCAACACCAAATTCATCAATAGGCTTGATGTCTATTGGCTTGCGCTTGGCTTTCATGATGTTTGGCAAGGACGCATACCTTGGCTCGTTAAGGCGCAAATCGGTTGTTATTACCGCCGGAACCGAAAGCTTTAAGGTTTGCAAACCGCCATCAATTTCACGGGTCAACAATAAATGATCACCGTCCTTAACCAACTCGGAAGCAAAGGTTCCTTGCGGCCAATCAAGTAGTGCTGCCAGCATTTGACCGGTTTGGTTGCTGTCATCATCAATTGCCTGTTTGCCCAAAAGCACAATTTCAGGGTTTTCCTCGGCGGTAATTTTCGCCAAAATCTTTGCCACCGCTAACGGTTCAATGTTTTGATCTGTTTGCACCAAAATACCGCGATCTGCACCCATTGCCAAAGCGGTACGGATTGTCTCTTGAGATTGTATCGGACCGATAGAAACCGCAACAATCTCTGTAACCACGCCTTTTTCCTTTAGCCGAACCGCTTCTTCAACTGCAATTTCACAAAATGGGTTCATCGACATTTTAACATTTGCTAGGTCAACGCCAGAGCCATCGGCCTTAACACGAACCTTAACATTAAAATCCACAACCCGCTTAACCGGAACCAGAACCTTCATTTTCTTCTCCTCACCTGAGCCTAATGGCTCGTATAACCTTTAATTACAGGATTGCCTACAAAAGCTGTCGCCGTGGGTCAACAGTCTGTTTATCTACTTGCGCCCGGAACCCACAAAATTTCAGTGTTTTCTTGATCGTTTTCAAGCCTTGCTGCGACAAACAAAAAATCCGAAAGGCGGTTTAAATAAACCAAAGCCTGTTTATTAACCGGTTGAGATTTTGCCAACAGCAAACTATCAATTTCGGCTCGCCGACAAATAGCCCTTGCCAGATGCAGTCTGGCTCCCGCCTCAGAACCGCCCGGTAAGATAAAACTTTTAAGCGGCGCCAAACTCATATTCATTTGATCAACGTCTGTTTCAAGCTGCTCAACCTGTTTGGCAATTATCCGTAAAGGCGCGACCTTTGCTTGTTGATCAGGTTCCGGGTTCGATAAATCGGCACCAAGGTCAAACAGCTCATTTTGCACTCGCGTCAAATCAAGCAATAATTGTTTGGATTTTACTTCTCTTACCGCCAAGCCAATCGCGCTGTTTAATTCGTCCACCGCCCCAAAAGCAACAACCCGACAATCGGTTTTGCTGGTTCTACTTCCGTCTGAAAGGTGTGTTTGACCACCATCTCCGGTACGGGTATAAATTTTATTCAACCGAACCATCAACTAGCCTCCGGTTTGTGATTTCAAATAAAACCCGAGCATCAAAAAAGCAAGAGCAACGGCCTGTAAACCAATTCGCCAGCGCATCAATTTATTGGAACGTTTTTTTGCTTTGTCACCGGCTCTACCTAAACTTAGCAAGCCTGCAAACAATATTAGAACAACCGCCGCTAAGGATCCAAAAATTAAAATGTTAATCCACATTTATCCATACCTCTTTTTGCTTTTTCATCAACTTCTCCACTCCAGTGTTTTTGCTTTGACAGGGTTTTGAAATGGTGTTCCTGAATTTTGGCTTGCTTGCCAAGCTTTTTTCAATGCGAAATACCATTTTGCCTGCACGTCTGAATCATGAATCAACATTAGTTTTGGGTTATATGCCAGCCCCTTTTGTTGCGCATTAACTGCGTCGCGATCTTGGCCAACAAATATGTCTAACCCCTTACGCAACAAAGCATTCGGCAACAAACTCATCACCGGGTGATCCCAATAAAGAGCTATCGTGATCTGGCTCTTATTTTCATTAACTGGAGTAATTGCCGTAAAGCCAACCACATATTTTTCACCAATTTTTATATACTCAACCCTAACCCCAGGTAGTTGAAATCGTATTTCAGTTTCGGGCTTTGCCCCCAGCAAACGATACAAAAAGGAATTGCTAGATGGCGTATGTGGCAACATTGAAAATCCGCGCTCTACCGGGCCAAAATTTTTGCTTTTTTCATGCATGCTTTTTTCAGTACGCCACCACCATTGTCGATGAATATACGCAATATGCGCCGGATCCATCAAACCAATCACCGCATGGTCAACGTGACAATTAAAAACGGTTGTTGTTGAAAGCTTTGGTGTTGAGCTTCCCACAAGGTCAAGCCAAATTGGTTTATCGGTTGGTTTTTCATCGCCTTGATATATCCAAATCAAGCCTTGTTGTTCGCAAACGTGAAAGTTATTTGTTCCAATTTTGCTTAAATCACGTTTTGAGGATTGCTCCTTGGTCAAAGACGGAATTCCGACACACTTGCCATCGCTACCGAACCGCCAGCCATGGTATGGGCACTCAACTTGGGTTTGACCGTCTTTTTCCAATAATCGCCCAGTGGAGAGCAATATTCCCCGATGCGGACAAATATCACGCAAAGCAAAAACCTCGCCATCAAAACCCCTTGCCAACAACACAGGCTGCCCGAGCAGCTCTATATGCATGTGTTGACCGGACTTTAATTGCCCACTAAGTGCACCAAAATACCAAAGACCAGATAAATACATGGAACAGACTTTAAGGGGGTTCTTCTGTAACTAAAAGCCCCTTCATGTCGCAGGTGTAAAAAATTGCTTCGCTTTTCATGCAACTAACGCTACACCCCATTTACAAAAACAGGTCTACGAGCAGGAAAATGAATAAAACTTTAGGGCGCGGCGCATTAATATTCGTTATAATTCTGGTCATCGGCTCTTTTTTCTGGTGGCGCACAATGTTATGGACGGGTCAGTTACGCGGCGTACAAGCTCATTTTGATGGAAGTTGCGAAGTTGTAACCGGAATTGTTGGAGCCGAAGATCTAGTGATAGATAGAGAAAACCGTCTTGTTTACATTTCCAGTAGCGATCGAAGAAACCTTAAATCTGGGGGTAGTTTATGGCAAATGCCTGTAGACAACCCGGCAGCCGCAACGATGTTAAAACTTCCCGATATGGGCACAAGCCTATTTGCTCCACACGGCCTGGATTTATTTATCGACAATGAGGGTGTTCGACATTTATTTGTCATTGATCATGGCTCGAGGCCAAAAGAACTAATTCATAAATTTATTGTGCAAAAGAACCAATTGCTTTTGCAAGAAACTTTTTCTGATCCAGAGTTTTACAGCCCAAACGACATAGCCGCCATTGGCCCAGAGCAGTTTTATATTACCAATGATAGCCGAACAAAAACCGGCTCCATTGCCGCAACTATTGAAGCTGTGTTTCGTAAAAAATCAGGAAATGTGGTTTGGTATGATGGCCAACAAGCAACAGAAGTTGCCTCTGGATTTTCTTTTGCCAATGGCGTTGCGGTATCGAAAGATGGAGAACAGCTCTTTGTTAGTGCAACTATTGATCAAAATTTACGAATTTTTGATCGCGAGCCAAACACCGGGGTTTTAAATCAAATTGATCAAATTCATTTTAGCAGCGGACTTGATAATATTGATATTGCAGCAGACGGCTCACTTTGGATCGGTAGTCACCCGCGATTATTGGATTTTTCAGCCCACGCCAAAGACCCCTCAAAACTAAGCCCTTCTCAAGTATTTAGGGTAAATATCGATAAAAAAACCGTAAAAGAAGTTTATCTGGCCGCAGATGGTCTGCTTAATGCCTCATCTGTTGCCGCCTCTATTGATGATTTACTTTTTATTGGCGGAGTTTTTGATGAGGCAATACTTGTTTGCCAACAAAAGAAAGAAGAAAAATAATGACCAATTCTGCTACTTATGATGTGCTTGGCCTTGGAAACGCTATTGTTGATGTTATTGCAACCGTTTCTGATGAGTTCTTGTTTCAACACGACATAACCAAAGGCTCTATGACATTAATTGATCAGACACGGGCGCAAGAGTTATATTTGCGACTTGCCGGCGCCAGTAAATCATCTGGCGGCTCGGCCGCAAACACCATTGCTGGGGTTACCAGTTTTGGCGGCAAAGCCGCTTTTATGGGTAAGGTTGGCGATGATGTACTTGGAAAGTCTTTTGCCTCGGATCTACACGATGCCGGTGTGTTTTTTGAAGTACCACCACTAACCGACGGGCCAGAAACCGCTCGCTGCCTGATCGCTGTAACCCCAGATGCTCAACGGTCAATGTCGACTTTTTTAGGGGCGTCATCTTTGTTTGGCCCTAATGACCTTGATCCGGAAGTTATTAAATCAGCACAAATAACCTATATGGAAGGTTATTTGTTTGATCGGGATGATGCGAAAAAAGCATTTATCAAAGCTGCTGAAATTGCTAGATCTGCTGACCGAAAAACAGCCATTACCCTTTCAGATCTATTTTGTGTAGATCGCCACCGCGAAGCGTTTTTACACCTGATAAAAGGTCATATCGATATTGTTTTTGCCAATGAAACAGAATTATTATCGCTGTATCAAACAGCCTCAATTGATCAGGCAATTGAACAGGTACGTAAAGATAGCAGCTTTGCACTAGTAACATTAAGTGAAAAAGGCTCATTAATTATGGACGGCTCCGAAATAATACAAATTGATGCCGTCACAGTCGATCAAGTTGTTGATACCACTGGAGCCGGAGACTTATATGCCTCTGGGGTTTTATACGGGCTAGCAAACGGGCTGCCATTACAGCGATGTGGAGAACTTGGTTCTGCTGCTGCTGCCGAGGTAATATCCCACTATGGCGCCCGCCCAAACATTTCTTTGAAAAACCTGTTATAATAAAAACATCTAATTAAAAGTGGCTTTTAGATTTAAAATTTATTTTACATAATTCCGATTTTAGTTAACGCCCCTGAAACAATCATTTGATAGTTTGATCAAAATTGTCTGTGAGCTTTTGTGGTTCATTATTGGGGTTGTTACAGGTTTGTTCGATAAATTTCAAAAAAACCTTGTTTTTAAGGCAACAGCATTGTTTTCAATAGCTGTGCTTTTTATTGCTGTTTTTATGGTTGTCATTGTCTCCATATCAGATTTAGCAAGCGCCAAAGCCCTTCTTGCCGCCGAAACAGCCATGCTGGGGAAAACCAACCACCCAGTTCCGGCGTTTAGTTTTTTCATTACAAAAAACTTATGGAAAGGCGCTGTCCTTATTGGGTTGGGAATTCCTCTATCAGTGCTGATTTTTGGTCGGTTATTGTCGCCAATCAAAGAGCTTATAAGGGTGGCAAAGTGTGCCGCGAATGGTGATTTAACCGCCAGAGTTGCTTTTTCACGCAAAGATGAATTTGGAATCCTTGCCAACAGCATAAACTTGATGCTTGAACGAATGAAAGCAAACATAGATCGCACTAGGTGGCTGGCATATGGCGATAGCTTAACCAGATTAGCCAATAAAACAGCCTTTACCGAACGTCTTCGCCTACTTGTTGATAGCGGCAAAGCCCCCGGCGCATTATTTTTGATCGACCTAGATGGCTTCAAACGACTAAATGATGCCTATGGCCAAGAAGAAGGCGATGCACTTCTTTGCGCAACAGCCGATCGTTTGCGCCAAGTGACCGGAAAATACATAAATAAGCTTTCTGCAAACAGCTCCGTTCCCAACCCTGTTTTAGCTCGACTCTCAGGTGATGAGTTTGCTCTTATTGCTCCTGGTTGTGTTTCTGTACCAATGGCACAACAAATAGCCAAAGAAATAGTTGAAACCATAGCCAAGCCATTATCCGCCTCCGGACAACCCGTAACTCTGTCTGCGCGCATTGGTATAGCTATGTACCCCCACGATGCTAGCGATTCTAAAACCTTACTCAACAGTGTTAATTTTGCCATTGATGTAGCCAAAGAAAATGGTGGCGGAAATTGGCAGTTCTTTGAACCAAGCATGACACAAGCAGCCATTCGCCGAATTACCCTGCAAAATGAAATGCGCCGTGCGCTCAAAAACCGCGAATTTATAGTCTTTTATCAGCCAAAAATAGATGTTCGTGACGGCTCTATATCTGGGTGTGAGGCTTTAGTTCGCTGGCAAAAAGCACCGGGGAAAATAATTTCTCCAGGGGCGTTTATTGATGTTGCCGAAGAAACAGGGCTAATTTTGCAAATTGGCGACTATGTCCTAGAAGAAGCCTGTCGAGCTGCCGCCCGCTGGCTTGATGCTGGATTTAGGTGCCCGGTTGCAGTTAATGTTTCGGCGTTACAATTTGCTCGTGATGATTTTACGCAGATTGTTGGAAAAATTCTTGAAGATACCGGCCTACCACATGAACTATTAGAGTTAGAGTTAACCGAAAGTGTGGCCATGACAAATCCAGAGCGGTTAATTGAGCAAGTTTCTCCTCTTAGGGATCGAGGGGTGCGTTTTGCAATTGATGATTTTGGAACTGGGCACTCTTCTTTGGCTTATCTAACTCGTTTACCGTTTGATGTTTTCAAAATTGACCAGTCCTTTGTGCAAGAAATGACCGAAGACAAACACGCTAGGGTTATTGTTCAAACTGTGTTGGCAATGGCAGAGTCTCTTGGTTATAGAACCGTAGCCGAAGGGGTGGAAACCAGAGAGCATTTCGCGTTTTTACAGCTTCACTGTTGTGATTATGTTCAAGGTTATTACTTTTCACGTCCCGTGCCAGAGGCTGACTTTACTGTTCTTTTGGAACAAGATCGCAAAGGTTTAGATAGAAAAGCCGAAAGCAATCAACTAATCAACATTGCCCAAAGGTCCTAGCCTGAGCCAGTTTTAACAACAAACCCCTTGAAATTTATCTCCACACAATCCAATTAAAGCGTTACCTTAGTTACGTAGGAATGGCTTTATGTCTAAACACTCAAACACCAATGCAGCTAATTGGTGCGGTACAACTATTTTGGCCGTCCATAAAAATGGCAAAACAGTAATTGCCGGAGACGGACAGGTCTCTATTGGTTCCACTGTCATCAAAGGAAATGCGCAAAAAGTTCGTAAACTTGGAACAAGCGGACAGGTTATCACCGGCTTTGCCGGCGCTGAGGCCGCGACAACCTTGGCCGCGACAACCTTGGCCGCGACGGCCTTGGCCGCTCTGACTGCCTTCTTCGGGATCTCCTCATAAAACTCCACCGCGGCGTTGGAGATCACGACCTTGTCGCGCTCTTTGACGCGGCAGCGGAAGAGAATCCGAGTCTCGCTCTCCTTCCACATCTCCGTGATCAAGGTCTCGCCGGGGAACACGCTGTCGGCGAAGCGCACCTGGATGCTCTTGAAGTATCGAGGGTCACCCCCCACATAGGTGTCGATGGCGTGTCGTGCGGC
>JAKITZ010000108.1 GCA_021647805.1 Robiginitomaculum sp. | reverse complement strand
ATGGTAGTTGGCCGCTTGATCCCGTTTTTAATCGCGCCAGAGCTGGCGGTGTCAATTCTATGTTGATTTTGCCCGGGTCAGCCAATTTATTTGGCGGCAAGGGAGTAGTTCTTAAAAACGTACCCTCACGCACAGTACAAGGAATGAAATTCCCGAACGCTCCTTATGCTCTCAAAATGGCCTGCGGTGAAAACCCGAAACGGGTATATGGCCAAAAAGGCGGCCCCGGCTCAAGAATGGGCAACTTTTCCGGTTATAGAAAAACTTGGGTTAAAGCAGTAGCCTATCGCGAGAAATGGGACAAATACGAAGCTGATTTGGCCAAAGCTAAACCTGATGACAAAAAACAACCAACAGCACCCACACGCAATTTACAATTAGAAACACTGGTTGATGTTCTAAAGGGCGAAGTTCGCATCAACATGCATTGCTATCGCGCCGATGAAATGGTGCAAGTCATCGATATGTCCAAAGAGTTTGGCTATAAAGTAACTACATTTCACCACGCAATCGAAGCCTATAAAATTGCTGACCTGTTGGCAGAAAATGACACCTGCTCGGCCATGTGGGCTGATTGGGGTGGCTTTAAGATGGAAGCCTATGATTCAGTTCGTGAAAACATCCCAATGGTTCATAATGCCGGTGCCTGCGCAATCGTTCACTCGGACAGCGGGGTTGGCATTCAACGCCTGTACCAAGAAGCTGCCAAAGCACTGGCGGACGGTAATAAAGTCGGCTTAAATATTTCCAAAGCCCAAGCATGGGCATGGCTGTCAAGCAATCCAGCCAAAGCATTGGGCATTGAAGATCAAACAGGTTCAATGCAAGTTGGATTAAATGCCGATATTGTAGTGTGGAGCGGTGATCCGTTTTCGGTTCGCTCGCGTCCTGATCTGGTATTCATTGACGGCGCAGTTTTGTATGACAGCTCTGATCCGGCAAAAAGAGCCGTATCTGATTTCGAATTGGGACAGCCCGGTGAAGGAGACGTAAAATGAGAAAATTCATCACAGTATGTTTAGCGTTCTTGTTGTTGCAATCACCGGCAGTTGCCGAAACTTTTGCCATTACCGGAGCCAAAATCGTTACCAATGAAGGCGCAATCATCGAAGAAGGCACGATTGTTTTTGATGATAAGAAAATCATTGCTGTAGGAAAAACAACGAGCGTAACTATTCCAGATACAGCAACCAAAATTGATGCTAGCGGCAAATGGGTTACGCCGGGACTATTTTTACCGTTTTCACAAGTTGGCATGGTTGAAGTTGCTGCCGAAAGTTCCACCAATGACACACGATCAAAAGACTCGCCATTTTCGGCAGCATTATTGGCCGCAGACAGTTTTAATCCCAAATCGGAAAATGTTGGAATAACTAAGATTGAAGGCATTACCCGCATGGCAATCCTACCAGTTGCTAGCCGCACGATTTATGGCGGGCAAGGTGCTTTGGTAAATACGTCCGGCGATTTTCGCTCCATAAGCAATAATGCCGCATTTATTTATGTGCAAATGGGCGAAACCGGTGCCAGAATCGCTGGTGGCTCCCGATCTGCTTCTTGGCTCTGGCTCCGTCAATCATTGCTTGAGGCCAAAGCATGGCGCAAGGGGCGTGAACCTGCCAAACCATTATTAAATTCAGCCGATGCCTTTGCTTTACAAAACGCCTTAAAGAAAGATTTGCCGTTTCTTGTACGGGTTAACCGCGCTTCGGACTTATTGGCTTTGATTGATTTCAAATCTGACTTTGGCGACTTAAATATTGTTGCCGTCAGCGCCAAAGAAGCGTGGATGGTCGCCGACGAATTGGCCGAGGCTGATATTACATTGATCATTGATCCACATGATAACCTGCCTAGTGGCTTTGAAGCTCTTGGGGCAACCATGTATAATGCAGTAAGATTGCACGAGGCCGGAGTTAAGTTTGCTATTGCCAACCTTGGTGACGGGTCTTTTAATGCCCGCCTGATGCCACAACATGCTGGCAATACTTTGGCCACAGGTCTTGATTGGGACACGGCATTTGCCGCCATTACCAAAGTACCGGCGCAAATATTTGGCGAAGGCGATAATTTGGGACGATTATCTTCTGGTATGATTGCCGATATAGTTGTCTGGGATGGTGATCCTTTGGAGGTTATGAGTGCGCCTGATCTAGTATTTATTGCTGGACAGAAACAAGACATGACTTCACGTCAAACCCGGCTTCGTGATCGATATTTAACCGTTGGAGATAAAAACTCTCTACCATTTGCTTATCGCTAATTATAACAGATCATTGACTTGAGCGTTGTGGTAGGTAATGTCCGCCGCAGGCGGGCAGTTATTTGACCGGTTTAACAGTAAAATAGCGAATTTACATGACATTTGATGATCTGGGTCTTGATCCCAAAACCTTAAAGGCAGTTTCAGAATCTGGATACACCGAGCCTACTCCGATTCAAGCTGGTGCTATTCCCAAAGTTCTGCAAGGACAAGATGTTTTAGGAATTGCCCAAACTGGAACAGGCAAAACCGCGTCTTTCACCTTACCGATGATTGAGATTTTAAGCCAAGGCCGCGCCAAAGCCCGTATGCCAAGGTCGATGATTATCGAACCAACCAGAGAGTTGGCCGCACAAGTTGCAGAAAATTTTGAAAAATACGCAAAGTACCACAAACTCAGCATGGCATTACTAATCGGCGGAGTGTCTTTTGGTGATCAAGATAAAAAACTGATGCAGGGCGTTGATGTTTTGATAGCCACCCCCGGACGGCTGCTTGATCAATTTGATCGCGGCAAAATCCTAATGTCCGGTGTGCAATTATTGGTTATCGACGAGGCTGATAGAATGCTAGATATGGGTTTTATGCCCGATATTGAGCGAATTTTCAAAATCACTCCATTCACCCGACAAACCCTGTTTTTTTCTGCAACCATGCCCACAGAGATTAAGCGTATTGTCGATACATTCTTGCATAATCCGGCAAAAATTGAAGTGGCGCGCCCAGAATCAACAGCCAAGACTGTTAGCCAATTTTTATTGCCACTGCCCTCAAATGATCCAAAATCTAAACGCGCGGCATTACGAGAAGTCATGCAACAAGAAAAGCTAAAAAATGCAATATTATTTTGCAACCGCAAGCGTGATGTTGACATAGTTGCCAAGTCTCTAAAAAAACACAAAATAAGTGCTGAACCAATCCACGGAGATCTAGCACAGTCTATTCGTACCGCAACGCTTGCCAGCTTTAAGGACGGAAAAATTAAAATACTCGTCGCCAGTGACGTTGCAGCTAGAGGTCTTGATATACCTGATGTTAGTCATGTTTTGAACTATGATGTTCCGTTTCACGCTGAAGATTATGTTCATCGGATAGGACGTACTGGACGGGCTGGACGCACGGGAACCGCAATTACATTATCCACACCAATCGACCACAAAGCCTTGGCCGCTATTGAAACAATGTTGAAAAAGCCGATCCCCAAGTATTCTTTGCAGGGGCAAGTTGTTACCAAGAAATTAGAAAAAACCAAGCGTGAAGCAAGCCAAACTAAACCAACACAAACCCCGCGCCGAGAAACAAGCCGCAATCAGAAGCCTGTGACAAACGAAAAAGGTAATGGCACTGGATTTGACGGCGATATACCTGATTTTTTCAAAACATGATTTATACTAAAAATACTGAACTAAACCCTATTTTTAGTATACCTTCTCTTTGTGATCCATCAACTTAACCAGAAACCGGTTCCCACTTTTTGGGTTGATGGAGTATATATTCAAAATCGCAATTATTTTCCTTTATTGAATAAAATTTACCAAGTGTTTTTATTTACCCCATAAGTTTTGGTTATCAATACTTATAATCACGATTCGATGATGCGGGGAATATAGTGACAAACAAATCAAAAAAAACAACATCGACTGATCCAATACAGTTAATGCAGGGTCTAAACGTTGAGCCAAGCCCAATAAATTACGAATTGTTTTATAACTTCACCCAAGCCTCCAATCAGGCTCTAGTTAAAGCTATGCAGCCTTATACGTCGGGTAAGAAGTCGTGGGATAATTCTGTTGCTGAAACACTGCACCACAAACACATAGCCAACGACCGTATACATAAAATTCTTGATGATACCACAAAAAGTGTTGGTGATGAACTTAAATCAGTAATGAAAGTTCTGGAGCAGGCAGGACAAGATGCCGCAAGTTACGGAAAAGTTCTTGAAGGAGCCGGTGGAAACCTTGTTGATGTTTCCGACCCTAGGTCCATCCGCGATATAGTAGAGCACCTACTGCAAGCAACAGCAGATATGCAAAGCCGTAGCAATGTACTGGAAAGTAAACTTGCTAAAACCAATCAACAGGTTGAGACCTTACAAGGAAATCTTGACCGAGTGAAAATTGAAGCAATGACAGACTCATTAAGTGGGTTATGCAATCGCAAACGCTTTGATGAAGTTCTAAAAGACGAAATGGAACAATCCGCAAAAACAAAAGAACCGCTGGCTCTAGTTTTTTGTGATATTGATCACTTCAAACGCTTCAACGATACATGGGGACACCAAACAGGCGATCAAATTATCCGCTTTGTCTCATCAACATTAAAACGTCATGTTAGCAAACACCACGTGGCAGCCCGCTATGGTGGCGAGGAATTCGCTATCATCATGCCGGCAACAGATTTATCTGTAGCTATCGATGTTGCACAAAACATCCGTGAAAAAATTGAACGCAAAAAACTAGTCCGCAAGTCAACCAATGAAGACTTGGGAAAAGTCACCATATCCATGGGCGTTTCCCTGTTTCGTGACACCGATGAAATTGAAGAATTTATCGAAAGAGCGGATATGGCGCTTTATCAATCAAAGCAAAATGGTCGTAATAGACTAAGTGTAGAGGCCGCCACAGAAAAGGCCGCTTAAAGCTACAGATTTAGCTAATTTCATCGTGATTATTGTTGCAAATCTATTTTCAAGAATTCGATACTATCGATGCGTTGTTGCGTCACCCATGGTTCAATAGCTGCGTTGATCAGTACTGTTAATTTTTCTTGATCGACCCCATTGGTTTCTTTGTCTATAATTTCCGCTCTTCTTTTATGACTTTTGCGAATTATAGCGTCTTTTAAGAAATGGCTTTTTGATCTTATTGACCACGCATCCTCACCCTCTTGAAGATTGATCCGAATTGAAACAAAGGCATAATTTGTTAAATACCCTCTATCAGACACCGGCAATATAACCATCGGCAGATCAACAACCAAAGCGGCAGCCTTAGCGCTAAGTTCTTTTACTGGCTCTTTTTCTTTTTCCAGCGTCCATTTTGCTTCACGGTGATTTGCAGGTTTTTTAGATTCTTTTTTTGGCGCAGCCATAGCCGATCCTGCAACAAAAACTAAAGCTAAAGCTAAACTTAACAATAATACGCGGCGCATAAGACGTTCCTTAAAAACATGTATAAGTTAGTGATACAATAAAATTGTCAAAAATGCGTAAATCCTGTGGAAGCAGTATTTATTGTAGTTTTACCATTAGTTACAACGACTTTATTGCCGGCAATCACAGTACCAATTTTGCTTGTTTTCACCGACAGCTTTGCGCCCATATTTTGAATTTGCTGGCGATGCTGTATTGGCGCAGTAAACAATAGTTCATAATCATCACCACCACCCAATACACGTAGCATCAAATCGAAATTATCAACATGATTAGACCATTGCACAAAAGCCAGTGATAATGGAACAGCACTTAAATCCAACTGCAGTGATACCTTGCTCGTGCTGGCAATATGTCTGGCATCGGCAAACAGGCCATCGGAGATGTCAATCAAGCTATTGGCGATGCTAGGCAAGTTCATGCCAAGCTCAACTCTTGGACTTGGTGAATAATATTTTTCGGTAATAGTTGATCGCAAACCTGCATCCAAACAGCTAAACTCATGACTATCTGCATCGGATTGTAACAGCCGCAAGCCCAAAGCCGCATCACCAATATCACCGGTTACCCAAACATCATCGCCAGTTTTTGCTCCTGATCGTAATATAGGGTTTGAAGCTAACTCACCAATAGCTGTTACCGAAACGGTTGTCGGCCCTAACCCAATGACCGTATCGCCGCCGATCAGGGCAATTGAGTATTCTTCACATTCAACCCGAATAGTTTCAGCAACAGATGTCAATTGTTCCGGATCAACATTCTTGCCCAAACAAAGGCCTAGCAAGATGAATTTTGGTCTTGCTCCCATCGCCGCAAGATCAGATAGATTTACCAATATTGCCTTACGTACAATGTCACAAAGGCTATCGCTCTTAAGCGTATGAACACCAGCTTGAACCAAATCCTTTACGACAACAAGCCGATTTTTTGTAGCTGAGATAATCGCGCCATCATCTTGTAAAGAAAGACTTTCAGGTGTTTGACTTACGAACTCAGCCAATTGCCCAATAAAGCCGAACTCGTTAGGTTTCACTTCCCTGCCTTTAGCAAATCGGCCGTTGATTTCATAAAATCCTTGTTTATGGCATCGAGGCTTGCATTGATGAAACCGGTTTCTTTTTGATCAAAAAATTGATGAGAAATCTCGACATATTCATCAATCACCACAGCAGGTGTTGCCGCTTTGCTAATAGTCAGCTCAAAACAACCACAACGCAAAATAGCCCGTAAAGTTGCATCAATTCTGCTAAGTCGCCATTTTTCCGACAGCTGTGATCTAATTGCCTGATCTACTTCCTCTTGATTTTTTACAACGCCTTTCACCAACCGAGCAAAGAAATTTCTATCAATTTCTGAACTTGGCAAAAACTCCGGAGTTCCGCTTAAGCGCTCCTCAAGAAACTCGCCAATTACGCCGGCTGCACCACGTCCGGATATTTCCATCTGATACATAGCTTGCACGGCTGCGATACGGGCATTGTGCTTCCCTGGTGCTTTTCGTTTTTCGTTAGTTAATGCCATAAGTCTATCCAAAATAAGCCCTAATTCATCATTAGCGGCCAAATATAACTACTTTTATTACTCACCAAGCTTTTCTTCAGCGATAAACTCGGCAAAATCTTTGGTTTCATTAAAGTCCTTGTAAACAGATGCGTATCGCACATAGGCTACTTGATCCAAATTAGCCAGAGCCTCCATCACCAACTTACCAATATGTTTTGATTTAACGTCCATATCACCATCAGACTCTAATCTTCGAACTATTGATGAAATCATGTGCTCAACCCGGTCTCGATCCATTGGCCGTTTTTGCAAAGCCATAGAAACTGATCGCATTAATTTATCCCGGTCAAATCGCACCCGCCGACCAGAACGCTTAATAACATTCAATTCTCTTAATTGAACCCGCTCGAATGTTGTAAACCTTTGACCACAACTAAGGCATTGCCGGCGGCGGCGAATGGCCGCACCATCTTCAGCTCCACGAGAATCTTTAACCTGGGTATCTTCCGAGGAACAATACGGACAGCGCATTCTTAGCTCCTATAGATAGGGAATTTAGCAGTTAGCTCAAGCACTCTGCCGCGAACAGACGCTTCAACCGCTGGATCACCTTGTGGGCAAAGCACCAAACTATCCAATACCTCTACCATCAATTCACCGACCAGAGCAAACTCGTTCACCCCAAACCCACGAGTAGTACCGGCAGGAGAGCCAATTCTAATGCCAGATGTAACCGTTGGTTTTTCTGGATCTCCCGGCACTCCGTTTTTGTTACAGGTAATAAAGGCACGCTCTAATGCTGCCTCGGCAATGTCGCCGGTCAAACCCTTGGGGCGTAAATCAACCAAGGCAAAATGCGTGTCAGTGCCTCCAGAAACTACAGAATAACCGCCGGAACCAAGAACAGCAGCCATG
>JAKITZ010000107.1 GCA_021647805.1 Robiginitomaculum sp. | reverse complement strand
TTTTCCGACCACATGACAAGCATTACCGCTTCTATTTAATAAAATTTCCGCCAGTTCTCGATCCTTGGCTCTAAAACATATCGCCGACAAACTGGCATCACCTAATTCTGTTTCTAGCCTACAACGCACATGGCCGCCGTTTAGCTCTTGCGCATAAGCTATGAAAACTTCTGAAAAAGCCAGTACCGGCTCAGGATTGCCCATGCCAAACGGCTCAGACCTAGCCAAAGCGGTCGCTAATTCCATATCCACGGCATGCAAACCGGCAACAGCATCAATTTTCAATTTACGACTGGAGCCAGCTTCTAAAGCCGCCGCGCCTATATCAGCGGTAAGAAACGCCCTGAACTGTTCAACTTTATCTGCGTGCAAAGTAAGGCCACCGGCCATGGCATGACCACCACCTTTTATAAGCACTTTTGACTTTACCGCTCGTGAGAACGCTTCGCCCAAATTCACTCCGGAAACAGAACGGCCAGACCCATGCCCCAAGCCATCATCACCTAAGGCAATAACCACAGTTGGACGGTTATACTTATCCTTCAACCGTCCAGCAACAATTCCAATTACTCCGGGGTGCCAGCCGGCTCCAGCCACCACCAATATTGCAGCATCTGGCATTTGCTGCTCGGCCATTGCCTCGGCTTGTTCCTGCACCTGCTTTTCGATGGCTTTACGCTCAATATTAAGTCGATCCAGTTCGGCAGCGATCTCGGAGCATCTCGCCCCGTCATCACTGGCCAATAATTCTGCCCCAAGGTCGGATTTACCTATTCTGCCACCAGCATTTATCCGTGGCCCTAATACAAACCCCGCATGATAAGTGGAAAACGGCGGCTCGATCTCGCCGACTTCTGCCAATGCCGCCAGTCCGGGAGTGTGTAGAAAACGCATAGTCTTTAGCCCTTGCGCCACCAATACCCGATTAAAGCCGACTAATTGTGCCACATCCCAGACCGTCCCCAAGGCTGCCAATTCCGCCAGCTTCATTAAATCCGGCTCTGGCTTATCGGCAAACATACCAATTTCACGGGCTTTACGGTTCAACGCGGCCAGCAAAATAAACACCAACCCTGCTGCTGCCAAATAGCCAAACCCAGAGGTGTCATCATTGCGGTTAGGGTTAACAAGAGCATCGGCCACCGGCATTGCCCCCTCACCCATCAAATGATGATCCAGCACGACTACAGTTAAGCCAATACTCTTGGCATGAGCAATGGCATCATGAGAAACTGCACCACAATCAACGATGATGACTAATTCAGCGCCCGTAGCCTTGATAGTATTAAATGCCATTACCGAGGGACCATAGCCCTCTGTTAGGCGATCTGGCACATAAAGATCGGGCACATTGCCAACCTGTTGTAACCAACGATGTAATTGCGCCGAAGAAGTTGCGCCATCAACATCATAGTCGGCAAAAATAGTTATTGCTGTTTTGTCGGTAACAGCCTGTAGAATAATCGCCACCGCTTTATCCATATCTGCAAAGTCAGACGGCTCTGGAAACTGCTCGCGAAATGATGGGTTCAAATAAGCATTGGCAGTTTCAACAGTAATGCCGCGTCCGGTCAGGCATTTGGCAACAATTTGCGGTAGTTTATGTATTCTAGAAAGTTCATCAACTTCGCGTTCATTGTTATCGCGCAAAAGCCAACTTCGTCCACTGGCGGAACTGGATATGCCCCATAAGGTTTCATCACTCATCGACTAACTTCCAAACGCTTGGTAACATACATCAGTCTTTTTGTTTTGCGGCCAAAGCTGCTGCTTCGTCCTCGTTGAATTTCTCAACATCTGCCAGTTCTATACTTGATTGTGCGAACTCTTGCGTATCTGTTACCGCTCCAAATTGCTTTTGTGCATCAAGACGAACCTGCTCTCCTTCAGTTTTTAACTTTGCCATCTTAGCATCCCAAGATTTCAAAGATGGCAAATCATCAGGTGCTGACGGAGTAGAGGCAACGCTTGGATAGCCCTTTGCTTCAACTTCAGGAATTTGATCGACAAACCATATCGGTGCTGTTTCAAGCTCCGAAATAAATTTAGCACCAGTAGTACAGCCCACAGCAAAAAAGTTAAATGACAATATAATCAAAATTCGTCTCATAGTGTTTTTCTCGCTTTATTGGGCTAATAACTGCCTGCAAAGATATATAACACCCAGCAAACAAAGTATGCAACGTGAACATTAGGCAAAAACAAGGTAATTTAATGACCAATTATTTTACATGAACCGCCCACATAAAAAACGCGCCAATGTTTCCAAAGGCGCGTTTGTTAAATTTTGTAATAAAAAGCTGTTTCTTAACGTTTTGAGAACTGGAAGCTACGACGAGCTTTCTTACGACCAAATTTCTTACGCTCAACAACACGACTATCGCGGGTTAGAAAGCCACCGGCTTTCAATGGTGGGCGAAGAGCCGGCTCAAATAATATCAATGCTTTGGAAATACCGTGGCGAACTGCGCCAGCTTGTCCGGATAATCCACCGCCTTTAGCCGTAGCGATTACGTCGTAATTATCTTTGCGATCAGCAGCGTCAAACGGTTGTTGCAACATCATGCGTAAAACTGGACGGGCAAAGTATGTTTCTTGGTCACGACCGTTGATGGTTATCTTGCCAGAACCCGGTTTAATCCAAACACGAGCAACAGCGTCTTTACGTTTACCAGTAGCATAAGAGCGACCCAAATCATCAATTTTTGGCTCAGGAAGAACAACTTCTTCAACGGGAGTTACCGTTTCTTCGCCAGAAGCGACAACGATTGGTGCTGCATCAACAGCGTTCATGCCAGCTTTTAAATCTTCTAGAGATTTGATTTCATCAGCCATATCAGCCTCTTTTCACGTTTTTTGGATTCATAGATGCAAAATCTAAAGTTTCAGGCTTTTGCGCCTCATGCGGATGTTCGGAACCGATGTAAACTTTGAAATTGCTGAATTGCTGGCGAGCCAAAGGACTTTCCTTGGCCAACATGCGCTGTACTGCTTTTTTCATAACACGATCAGGAAACTTACCATCTAACAATTTCTCAGCAGTAACAGATTTAATACCACCCGGGTGCCCGGTGTGCCGGTAATAAGTTTTGTCTTCGCGTTTTTTGCCGGTGAAAACCACCTTTTCCGCGTTGATCAAAATAACATTATCGCCACAGTCTACGTGCGGGGTGAAAATCGGCAAATGCTTGCCTCGTAAACGAGACGCGATAAATGAAGCAAGACGACCAACAATGACGCCATCGCCATCAATTAGTATCCACTTCTTTTTCACATCCGCTGGTTTTGCGGAAAAAGTCTTCATTAGGATATTCCTTGTAAATTAGTTGGGGCTAAAAACTCCTGCCCAAGAGGTGCGCTTAATAGAGATAGCATTACCTGCGGTCAATCACTAAATACGAAAAAGTCACTTATAATCATGATTTTATCATAACGGTAATATACTACCTGTAATATTAAATCGATGAAATTAGCTACGATTTTTGTTTACAAAATAGTAAAAAATAGTGGATTATTGTCTATACTTCATCGACCCAAAAAGTGGAAACCGGTTTTTGGATAAGTTGATGGATCACAAAGATCAAAGTATACTAAAAACAATATACAGGTATAAAATGAAACTCTCCCGCAGAAACGTCCTTAAAGTAAGCGCAATCAGTGCCGCATTTGGCGGACTTAGCACATTAACCGCTTGTGCAGACAAGCGTCAGGCTCCAGTTTTAACTATTGATAAATACGGCAAGTTAATTCCCGATCCAAAAGGCATTCTCGATCTACCAAAAGGATTTGCCTATAAAATCCTCTCTCGGGTTGGCGAGAAAATGGATGATGGTCTGCTAGTTCCAGCTGATCCGGACGGCATGGCAGCATTTGCCGGTAAAGACGGCACCACTATTTTATTACGAAATCATGAGATAAACGCCAGAGACCTTCTAAAAGAAGAAGGAGCTGGTGGTAAATCTATCTCGCCATTTGGCAAAAATGATGAATTGATCGATAAAGTCGATAAATCGAAAATTTATGATTTTCATGCCAATGGCCGAGCGATGGCTGGTGGGGTTACTGGATTGGTAATTGATCCGGGGCCATTACATGTCAAACATCAATGGCTGGCTTTGGTTGGTACTTATGATAATTGCGCCGGCGGTCCTACTCCATGGAATAGCTGGATAACTTGTGAAGAAGCTACCAAAAGGGCTGGTGAAAATTGCACTGAAGATCATGGCTGGGGATTTGAAGTCCTGCCTGATCCAGAACTGGGGTTACAAGAACCAGTTCCGTTAAAGGGCTTAGGGCGCTTCAAACACGAAGCAGCGGCAGTGGATCCAGCAACTGGAATTGTTTATCTTACGCAAGATGATTGGAAACATCATAGTTTGCTCTATCGCTTTGTGCCGGAAGTCCCCGGTGAAATGACCGAAGCAGGTCGCTTTCAGGCGTTAAAAATCAAGGATCAACCGGCAAGAGATACGCGGAATTGGCCGCGCTCAAAGGGCAAGAAAATCCAAGCAAACCAGTGGCTAGATGTAGAGTGGGTTGATGTCGAAGATAGTCACAACCCAAACAATGACATTGAAGACCGTGGTGTCGCTAATGGTGCAGCCATTTTTACCCGTGGCGAAGGAATTTGGTTTGGTGATAAAGAGCTTTACTTTGCTTGTACTGATGGCGGAGCAAAAAAACTTGGTCAAATCTGGCGTTATGTTCCCTCAGAACTAGAGGGAACGGAATTTGAGAGCAATAAAGCCGGTCGTTTGCAGTTATTCTTTG
This sequence comes from Robiginitomaculum sp., assembly GCA_021647805.1. Taxonomy (GTDB): domain Bacteria; phylum Pseudomonadota; class Alphaproteobacteria; order Caulobacterales; family Maricaulaceae; genus Robiginitomaculum_B. The sequence continues at coordinate 3,132 of JAKITZ010000107.1, read as the reverse complement.
AATCGCCTGATGCCATGGTGATGGAGGCTTGTGATAACCTCACTATAACTCCTTGGGGTGATTTATTGATTTGTGAAGATGAGTATTCTGAGGGAAATGGTGACAATTATTTGCGTGGCATAACCCCAGAGGGTAAGATATATACATTGGCGCGTTCTGCGCTGAAACAGAAAAGTGAGTTTTGTGGCGCATGTTTTGGACCCGATGGAAAAACCCTTTATTTCAACCTGCAACAAGAAGGATTAACTTTCGCTGTTCGTGGGCCATGGCAAGAATTGTAAAAGCAAAGCCGCTCGCAGGTGTGCTACTGGCAGCAGCTTTGGCTGGCTGCCAACCTGCGCCATTGGAAACGGTGATAGAGCCAACACCTACGCCTATTTTTTCGGCTGGATCTATCGGGCCGATAAATGGCGGCATTAGCACATTAGCTCTTGCTCCCAATGCCACTATTCCATGGGAAGGAAGATTATTGATTGCCCCCAATTCTGGTGGCATTCAAGTCTATAGTGTCGAAGGAACTTTAGGGTTTAAACATGAGGGGCAACTTTATACCTCTATGGCATTACAACCCGGTTTTGATCTTAGAAATCTTAAAACCGGATTACTGCTTGCCGTAACAAAAGACAAGCAACTGGTATCATTGATTATTGACGATGCCCGGGGGCAGGTTTTTCCGGCTCCAGTTTCTAATCTTCCCACAGCCGACACCAATGCGGTCTGTACCTTACATTCACCGGACAAAGCACCGCTGTTTGCAGTTTTACGGCGAAACAGCGATTTTGAAATCTGGAAAATAGAAGATACCGGCGCGGATACATTACAAGCAACAAAAATATCATCGGCCACCTTAAAAACACCTATAGAAGGCTGCTCTTCGGTTAATGAACAAGTATTCGCCACAGGATTAAGTGGTGGAGTATTTACGGTTGATATAAGTGGCAAACCAGTGATAACTCATGGAATAGACCGACCAAATAGCAAGCTTATAGCTATCGCAATAAATGATAAAACTGCTTATATTTTACACTCCAGCAAGTCCTCGAATGTGTTGCAGCAAATTACTCCAGATATGCAGCAGACTGCCAGCTTGCACGTGGCTCCATCTTTAAGCATTCCAGCAATAACCCAACCCGGAGCAATGGCAATTTCCAATTGGTCGTTTGGCGGCGCTGGTTTTTCGGCTGGCTTATTGGCTATTGCCGATAATGATAACAATCGGGTGTCACTAATCGTGCGAGACACCCTGCCCGGCTTTGATCATGATCAAGAAGATCGATAATAACTCGAACTGGCATGAACGGCTCCAAGAACGCTTAAAAAAGCAATAAGCGCAAGAAACTGGTGTGCCACAGCCAAAGGAAGTGGCGAAACTGCGAGCAGTGTCCAAATACCTAATAACACTTGCAAGCTAATCACCACGGCAACCAGTAAACCCAAAAGCCGTAATTCAGTTTTATTCTGTTTGAAAACTTGCCACAAGTAAACAATCGTAACTATCAAAACCAAATATGCACCAATGCGATGATTGAACTGGGCAATCAATGGGTCTTCAAACCAGTTACGCCAAAATGGTTGTAAATCACCAAATGATGCCGGTACTAAGCCGCCATCAATCAACGGCCAAGTATTGGCGATATAACCACCATCATTGCCGGCGACAAAACCACCAAGTAGCAGTTGGCCAAAGACTAAAGCTAACAAAAGCCAAGCAAGACGCGTTAGGTTACTTTGGGTCTGCCAATGTCGTCGGTGTTCCGACAGCCTTATATCCATCCACGTCCATAATGTCAGGCCAAGTATCAGCAGTGCCATGCCAAGATGCACAACCAGCCGGTACGGGCTAACGTCAAGTACATCACCCAAGCCTCCTAACCCCGAATGCACCATCCACCAACCAAGATAACCTTGAAAGCCCCCAAGAATAAATAAAACCACTAATCGCAGTTTCAACCCAGTACACAACATTCCACGCAACCAGAAAAAAATCATCGGTAGTAAAACTACAAACCCTATTGTTCTGCCTAAAACTCTATGACCCCATTCCCACCAATAAATCCCTTTAAATTCATCGATACTCATTGATTTGTTTTGTAATTTATACTCAGGAATTTGTTGGTATTTTTCAAACTCTGATTGCCATGCCTCAGCACTTAGCGGAGGAACTATTCCGGTAACAGGTTTCCATTCAGTGATTGAAAGCCCGGAATCGGTAAGTCTGGTTAAACCGCCGACCACGATCATCGCAATTAACATCACCACAATAACCATTAGCCAGATAGCAACTGGCTTTTGTGCGCGTTGTTTAATATCAAACTGGTGCATACTCGTCTCGAATAGATATAATAAACAGTATTGGTCTGGTTTTCGTTCAAATCAAATGGTCGGCCACTCAAATGGTCGGAACGGCGAGATTTGAACTCGCGACCCCCGGTCCCCCAGACCGGTGCGCTAACCGGGCTGCGCCACGTTCCGTCACCTGAATTAAATAAGTCTGGTTTATAAATCTCGAGAGTAAATTTCGCAAGCGATGATTAGTTATTTTTCAGTGTAGTAGAGAGAATATCCCTAGCATTAGTCAAGCTGGACAAAGCATGGCGCAACACCTCATCACGATTATCGGTTTTTTTGCTTTCAGATTTTAACTTGGTTGCAGTAGTTTTAATTTTAACTGGAGTTTCGCTGTTACTGGCGGGCATGGGTTTGTTCTTTGTAGGGATTGAAACTTTATCAACTCCCTCTTTTAACAAATATTCTTGTAACCGCTTTATTGAAAAATCTTTTTCATACAGAAACACTCTTATCCCTGACAGAAGCTGTACATCTTCTGGGCGGTAATATCGCCGACCGCCACCTTTTTTCATTGGGCGTATTTGCGAGAACTTGGTTTCCCAAAACCTTAGCACATGCGCAGGAACACCGATGACAGTAGATGCCTCACCGATAGTTCGATATGCGTATTGCTTCTTTTTGGTCAGAGCCAAACTCCACGTTAATACGTGAAAGATTCATTACTTATTACCCGAATCAACACGTTCTTTTAAGACTTGCGATGATTTGACCACGATAACACGTCTTGGTTCAATGGAAACTTCTTCACCAGTTTTTGGATTTCGGCCAACACGCTGATTTTTG
>JAKITZ010000106.1 GCA_021647805.1 Robiginitomaculum sp. | reverse complement strand
AATATCGGCAAAAGTTGGCGAATTTATACTGGCTGCACAGGAGTTTTTGCAGGCAGAGCCAGCCCAAAATGGAGCTGCCATTGCGGAATTGAATAAAGCTTTAACTAGGGAAGATCTATCACAGTATGAGAAGGCCATTGCATATCAGATGCGCGGTCAGGCAAAGTATGGTAACAAGAATGTTCGAGGAACCATCGCTGATTGGGAGGCGGCAATTGCTACTGGTGCGCTCCTTAAAGGTGAGGTTGATGCTTTATTGCCTAATATTGGCCAGTTGTGGATTTCTGAAGAACAGTACGTTAAAGGTGCAACGGTTCTTGAACGCTGGATTGCTGGCGGAGGAAAGCCAAACAGCCGAATTCATATGATGATTGCTAGCGCTTGGGCTCAGGTGGATCAGTTTCGAAAAGCGCTTACTCATGCGGAAGCAGGGTTTCGTCTTGCTAATCCAAAGGAAAAGAAGCATTTTGATTTGCTGAACTATTTGTATAATACTTTGAAGATGTACGGTAAACAAGCAAGCTTACTGGAGAAGCAAGTTTCTATTTGGCCTGATGATAAGCAAATTTGGCGTTCAATTGCATCCTTAAAGGCGCAAGCAAATAAGTCAAAAGAAGCCTTTGAAATTAACAAAATCATGTATCTAAATGGCATGTTAACAACTGAACAAGAATTGTTGAGCTTGAGCCAGTATTACTCATATTATGAAGTTCCATACCGTGGAGCCAGCATTTTGGAACGCGAAATGAATGCTGGAAGAGTTTCCAAGAGCAAGAAAAATCTTAAAGCTTTATCGGAAATGTGGCGTCAGGCTCGGGAATATGACAAGGCTATTCCAGTTTTAACACAAGCTGCACAAGCTTCTGATGATGGTTCGCTGTTTGTGAATCTAGGTGAAGCTTACTTAGCGGAAAACCGATATGCGGAAGCTGTTAGTGCTTTACGCAAAGGTTTAACTAAGGGCGGCGTGAAAAAACCGGGTAATGTTTATCTGCTTATCGCCGATGCTCTATATAAACAGGATCAGCCGCGTAAGGCGTTAGTTGAGTTCGAAAAGGCTAAAAACTATTCTTATTCGCGTAAGTCAGCTGATGGCTGGATGCAATTCATCTATAATAGCTTTCAGGTTCAGGAAAATAAACGCAAATTCCAAGCAGCTGTTAAGCTTGATGAGTGTAAAAACCAAGAGGATCGAGTTAAGCGTATGGGTGGTACCAAAATTGAAGGCATGGAAGATATTACCGAAGAGTGTGTTGGCATTTTGGCCACCGAAGTTGAGCGCATTGAAGCAGTAAAACAAGCCAAGCGCGCCAAAGCTAGTTAGAGCAGCGCATATCTTAAAAAATTATAAACCCGGTCTTGTTTGCAAGACCGGGTTTTTGTTATCCAACATTGTAAGTGTTTGCATGCAATAACTGTTATAAATCTCGGCATGAAAAAGTCTTTATTTCGCCGAACTAACAGCACAATATTACAGATAATACATCTTTAGGGGCAGCTTATTATTAGCCGTGGGGGGCGATAAAAGGGGACGTCCAATGAATATTTATGTAAATGACCAACAATGGTTTAATCTATTTGCCGGAAGTAATGGCAGGTTTATATCAGTTCTTCCAATGGCTGCTATCATCACAATCAGCTTGTTTCTAATAATGAAATTTATGGTGACGCTTGATATGCAAGCATTACCGGAAAAAGAGGAAAATCCAAGGTTTGATATAAACCCGGTTGTTGAGGAGAAAGATCCGCGAATTCGCGATGAAAAAATAAAACGCGAAGTTGAGGTAACGCCACCGCCAGCACTTCCTCAAATTGAAAAAACGGTTTCCTCTTTACCAACGGCAAGTATTGCCAATAGCTCTTGGGCGATACCAAATTTGGACAAGGTAGGAATTGCTGGCATGCAGGCGAAGTTCAAGATAGATCGCGATATTCAGCCAATTTTTAGAAGTAACCCCGCATATCCATTAAATGCACAGGCAAGAAATTTAGAGGGCAATTGTTCTGCTGTTTTCGATGTTGGTATCAACGGTTCACCATTTAATATCAAGGTAAACTGTACAGCCAGTGTTTTTGAAAGATCTGCCAGAAATGCAATCTCAAAGTGGAAATATAATCCGAAAATTGCCAATGGTAAGGCGGTGATTATGTATGGGGTGAAAAACTCTATTAAGTACAAAATGGCTGATTAGTTAGGTGTTTTAACTCCACCCAATCAAAAGGAGTAGCGCCCGAATTAGGTAAATCAGACCAATTATTGTGACCAGAACTTTCACCCATCGCAAAAAGGAGCGATCATTTAAGTGGTTTAGTACCTTTCCTCCGCCCCATGTTCCGAACATAGAAATTGGTATCATCACTAACACTACCAATAGCAGTCCAGAGTTTTGCTCAGAAATTCCGACAAAAGCAATGCCGCTCCAGAAGATTATTTTTACGATATGCGCCACCAATTGGGTTACAGATTTGGTGGCGACAATTTGATGTCTGGTTAGTTTGGTTCTGACGAAAAAAATATCCAAAGCAGGCCCCGCAACTCCGGCAAATGTGTTTAATGCAGTGACCAATAAACCGGCTAATATTGCATGGCTTGGTTTGTTGGCATCAAAGTGAAAAATAGATTTTGGGAGCCAAACCAGAAACGGCACTAATCCCAACAACACAAACACAATGGTTCTGGAGGGGCGCCATGCGATCAATAATAACAACCCGATGGCTAAACTAGCACCAACCAAATACCACCAAAAAATCGATAATTTTATCGAGTGTCGTAATAACCAGCACCGCCAGCCATTGGCCGCACTTTGCAGTATTCCATGGGCAAGCATTGCTTGTGGGACCGGTAAAATACTGAGCAATACGCCCATCAATATAAGTCCGCCAGCCATACCAAATATGCCCGACAAAAATGCGGTAATAAAAGTAGCTATTGCTAAGATAAATATACTTGCAATTGGCATTGGCTTCCTGCCTGATGGGAAATAATCATAATACTATCTAAGGGTCATTACAAATGAGCAAACCGATCAAATACGCAGCCATTTTAACCAGAGTTCATAAATGGGTGGGATTGGTGATCGGGTTACAACTTGTTATGTGGACAGTTGGTGGCTTGATGATGAGTTTTTTCCCAATAGAAGACGTGCGTTCAGAATCATTACGCGCAGAACCAATGATGCTGCCAGAGGATTTAACGGTTAATATTGATCCTATTGCTGCGGCCAAAGAAGCAGGTTTCGAGCAGTTATCTAGCTTGCATCTAGAAAGTTTTGTTGGCGAACCTGTATGGCGAATAAAGGCTAAAGAGAAACAGATATTAGTCTCGGCAATGACCGGTAAATCCTTATTACCGTTGAGCAAAGTCAATGCAGAAAAATTGGTTTTGGCGGCCTATGGTGGCGAGGGAGAATTGTTGGAGCTAAGGTCTGTTGATCAAGGCCCCGTAGAAGTTCGCCGAGCTAAATCATTATGGCGGGCTGAATTTTCGGAGCCAAGGAATTTTACAATTTGGGTTAGTGCCGAAGAGGGGCGGGTAATCGCTTATCGTTCGAGCTTGTGGCGGGTGTTTGATTTCTTCTGGATGTTACACATTATGGATTATAAGGATCGCACTAATTTTAACACCTGGTGGCTGATCTTGTTGGCTTTTAGTTCTACTTTATTCGTGTTCAGTGGTATTGGTTTGTTAGTGCACCGTATTTTATTACGTCCACGCTTGCGACGTAGAAAACGGTAAATTGATTTAATCACGCAATATTTGGCAAACTTTATTTGTTGCTGCCAACCCAATTGCTCATATCAATTGCCACATTGTGGCTTGCTTGATCGATTGCTGCAACGATAGAGCCGAGCCGGACATCACTGGATCGGGCAGAGCTGGAGATGGTTTTTTCGGTAACCAAAGTTCTGGTTTTGCGATCAATTAGTCTGACCAGTATTTGAACTTTTGCGATTGGAGCAGTTTTTTGTCCCTGATCATAAACTGCTTCAAAATTTTGCAAGATAATTCGTATCTCAAAATCAGCATGGATGCCGTCCGTTGGATAGACAACCCCGATATATGGTTGATTACGCAAAGCATCGGCAAATAGCACCTGTAACATTTCTGGTGTTGATGAAGCCCATCTGGCGTTTGCAGCATAAGAAATACTTTGTTGGCCAGTAATTAAGGCTACGCGATTATTCTTTAGTTCCCTTGGTGCTTGCACCAGAGGCAATAAAATCAAAGTATCAGTTTTTTGTTTTTGTGTTGTTTGCACAATCTTTGACAAACGGTAAATATCCGGGCCAGGCCCTGCATCAGGTAATAGTGAAATACATCCGCCAAGCAGCAAAGCCATTGTTATCAATATGGTGATTTTCAATTTCATCGTGGCACCTCTATTTCGGTTATTGGCTCGCCGGCAATAAATTCTGACGGGTTGCGGTCAACTTCTTCTATTACTCTTGTCGTTGCTTGCAACATTGCTCGTAAATCGGTTATTGCCATTACCAGTTCGGTTAAACCTTCATTGGAAAACTGTTGCAAAGGATCGGAAATACCTAATAGTAACTGACTTGCCTGTTTAGAAACCTGCTCTAATTCTTCGGCGGCAGCATCAATTTGTGCAATCATTATTGTGGTGTCGCCTTCAACGAGTTTGGTGCCAGCAAGTGAGAACTCAGTAATGGCTTCGGCAGCAATTTGCATCTCTTTGGCGGCATTGCTTGCGGCAATTAAAGCTTCGTTCAAATTAGCAACCAGATCTTTTTCAGCGGCTAATTGTTCGGAAATCACCCGTACATTGGCCAAAATTTTAGTAAATTCATCGATATTTGCGGTGCTCAAAACGGCATTAACCCGCACCAAAGCGGTATTAGCGGATAATAACACATCTTCACCGCCAGCCACCAAGCCCTCTAATTGTGCGGTTTTTGAGGGAATTCTGGCGAACAAATTGCCCGGATCTCGACTTAGTTTCTCACTACTATGGGTGCCACCATAAATCTGGATGTAGGAAAGCCCGGTGATACCTTGCGGCTCCAACTGGGCATAGCTGTCTTTTTTGACCGGAGTTTCCGCGAATATGCGAATTTGCGCCAACACCATATTGGGATCATCAGGATCAAGGCCAAGTTTAGTTACCTCGCCAACTTTAATACCGTTAAAACGCACCTCGCCGGATTGCGATAAGCCGTGTACCGGGCCTTTGAACACCACTTGATAATCGGAATATTCTTTGTCGAAACTGATCTGCCCCAGCCAAATAACAAATACAATTGCCGCAGTAATTACTGTTAGCACAAACACCCCGACAATCGCATATCTGGATTCTGATTCCATCAAACCTCTCCCGTTCCCAATGCCGCCCGACCCCGTGGTCCATGAAAGTATTCCTGTACCCAAGGGTGCGAACAATGCAATAACTGATCAATCGGCGCAACAATTTCTATTTTTCTATCAGCTAAGACCGCCACCCGATCACAAATAGTATGTAAACTGTCCAGATCATGAGTGATCATAAACACGGTCAGACCTAATGTCTCTTTAAGCTCGAGTATCAATTCATCAAATGCTGCTGCGCTAATTGGATCAAGACCAGAGGTTGGTTCGTCAAGGAATAATAATTGCGGATCAAGTGATAATGCTCGCGCTAAGGCTGCTCTCTTAACCATGCCACCGGATAGCTCGGACGGATATTTTGCACCGGCGTCAGGATCTAATCCGGCCAGTGATATGCGTAAATCTGCCAATTCATTCATCATAGAATCGGATAAATCAGTGTGTTCGCGCATTGGAGCTTTGACATTTTCACGGACATTTAGCGAAGAAAATAACGCTCCGTGTTGAAACAAAACTCCCCAATGCCGCGATAGCTTGCTGATGGTTTGTTGCCCGGCAGTGGTGATTTCAGTGCCAAAAACTTGTATACTGCCATTTTGCGCGTGACGCAGGTTTAATATTGTATTCATTAAAACCGACTTGCCAGTGCCAGAGCCGCCAACCACACCTAAAACTTCACCAGTATAAACATCGAGATCAAGGTTTTCATGCACTACATGTGAGCCAAAGCTATTGCGTAATGAGCGTATTTCTATGATAGTTTCTTGGCTCATATATTCAATTCCATATAAATCATGGCGAATATTGCGTTTACCAGAATTATAGCAAACAGAGCTTGAACCACCGATAACGTTGTTCGGCGGCCTAATGATTCAACATTACCCTCAACCAGCAAGCCTTGGCGGCAACCGATCAAGGCGATGATCAGCGCAAACACCGGAGCCTTGGACATTCCAACCCAAAAATGTTGGATATCCACTTCTGCATGTAAGCGCGAAATGAACAGGCTAGGGCTAATGCCAAGCTCTAACCATGCGACTAATGCTCCACCGACCAGACCGGCTATCATCGCGGCAAAAACCAGTAATGGTATCATCAACACACAAGCAATAACTCGCGGTAAAACCAGTGCCTCGAACGGATCAATGCCCAATACTTTCATGGCATCAATTTCTTGTTGCATTCGCATGGAGCCAATTTCGGCGGTAAAGGCGGAATTGGATCGCCCTGCAAGTATGATTGCCGTGATTATCACTGCAAATTCACGTAAAACCGCCAAGCCAACTAGGTCAACGGTAAACAATGATGCGCCGAAACTGGACAATAAATTGGCACTTAAAAATGCCATTACCGCACCCATAAAGAACGACAATAAAGCAACTATCGGTAAGGCGTTAACGCCGGCCTCTTCGGCAATGGAAAATATTGACGGCCAACGTAATCGCTTGGGGTGTAATAAGCTGCGAAACATGGTTTGGAATAACCGTCCGGCAAAAGCAAAAGTTCCAACCAGATCCGCCCACATATCTTCCATAGCGTGGCCGATGCGGATCAAAACATCAACAAAATGTGGTCTTGGCGGCGGGATTAAGCAAACATTGGAATTTTCAAGCGCTGCTTGCATTAACTGGCGGACATAAGGGTGGTTGCCGGAAAAGTGTTCATCGGAATTTGGGTTGGGCGAGTAGCTGATTAGCTGCGATAATACAAATGCGCTGGCCATGTCAATTTTTCCAAGCCCTGAAAGCTCAAAGACAACTTCTTTCGTCTTGGTATCTTTTAGCAAGGCTTGTAATTGTTTTTCTACCTTTGGCAGGTCAAGGATTAGCCAGTCGCCGATCGGACTGATAATTACTTTGTCTTGGCTGGTTTGCACCTGCAATTGTAAATCAGCTATTGCCATAGGTTTTTCTATAACCATTCTGGGGTATATAAAAGTGCTCAATAGCAACAAGTGAAAGAATAACGATATGGGCAGAGCGAGTGAATTGCAGATTGAGAGCCAAAATTGGCCGATAACTGGTGATTTTAGAATATCTCGTGGCTCTAAAATTACTGCCGAAGTAATTGTGGTTACTTTGAAACAGGGCGAGCATTCTGGCCGTGGCGAGTGCGTTCCCTATGGCCGGTATGGCGAAACTATAGATAGCGTTACCGCGCAAATCAAATCGATAACTTCGGCTTTGCGTGCGGGATTGAGCCGGTGCGAATTGCAAGAAGCTTTACCGGCAGGAGCCGCAAGAAATGCTGTTGATTGCGCTTTTTGGGATTTGCAAGCGCAGCAAAGCGGTAAACCTGTTTGGCAGTTAGCGGGGTTGCCCAAGCCAAAGCCGGCAATAACCGCAATTACTTTGTCGCTTGGCCGGCCACAGCAAATGGCAGAAGCAGCTATTATTGCAAAAAATTACCCATTGTTAAAAGTAAAGCTGGCCGGTGATGGTAGTGATCCTGCGCGGGTAATGTCCATTGCATCGGCACGTCCTGATGCCAAATTGATATTCGATGGCAATGAGGGCTTTGACAAACAAACACTTGGCGAATTGCTGGAAATGAGCAAGGAGTTAAATATCGTTGCTATCGAACAACCAATGCCTGCGGGTGCCGATGGCGAACTGGCCGAAATAAATACTGATTTTGCTTTTTGTGCTGATGAAAGCCTGCACACCAGTGCTGATCTTTTGCGCATTGCCGATCTGTATCAA
>JAKITZ010000105.1 GCA_021647805.1 Robiginitomaculum sp. | reverse complement strand
TCGGGCGGTGGTGATAGCTGTTAGTAAGTGGGATTTGGTGGCCGAGAAGCAAAAGAAACTGGCCGAATTGAAAAAAAGTTTGATGTACGCACTACCACAAATGCGCGGGATTCCGTTGGTGGCGCTGTCCAGTACTACTGGAAAAGGGCTGGACTTATTGATGCCGGCCATTTTGGAAGTTTACAAAGATTGGAATGCTTTGGTTAAAACCCGCGATCTGAATGATTGGTTACAACACCGGGTTTCCCGCCATCCGCCGCCAGCCGTTCAAGGACGCCGGATTAAACCTAGGTACTTAACTCAGACAAAAACCCGTCCACCAACTTTTGTGTTGATGTGTAGTCGGGCTAAATATTTGCCAATGTCATATAAACGCTTTTTGATAAATGGTCTGCGCGATGATTTTGACCTTAGCGCAACGCCTATCCGTTTTATCGTTAAACCCGGTAAAAACCCGTATGTTGATGGTCAGCGCGGCGGGCAGGAAAAACCGAAAAGGCGCTAATAGCAAGTGTGTCTTGTTTGTTCAGTTCTAAGACTTCTTAGCCCATTCGGCCCAATTTATAGTTTCCATGTGCAGTTGATTTGTCGGTAATGCTAGTTCGACAAATAATGGCGCAATCTCTGCCGGGGACGGTAAGGTTGCGGGGTCTTCTCCGGGCATTGCTTTGGCTCGCATTGCGGTAGCAACTGGGCCAGGGGATATTAAATTAACCCGGATAGAGGATTGGGCTATTTCTTTGGCGTAACATTCGGCAATAGTATCAAGCGCTGATTTGCTGGCGGCATATAGTGACCAATAGGCATTACGTGAATTGGCAACAGATGAGGTTACAAATATTACCCGACCAGCACTGGAGGCCCGCAATAATGGGTCAAAAGAGCGGATCAAGCGCCAATTTGCTGTCACATTGATTTTCATCACTCTTTCGAACAGTTTTGGGTCAATATGTGGCACCGGCGATATTGAACCTAACATTGCAGCATTGCCCACAAGAATATCAAGCTTTCCCCAACGTTCAGCCACCACCCCGCCCAAGCGGTCAATCCCGTCAAGGTCTTCCAAATCCGCCGTGATTAGCGAGCAAGTGCCGTCTACAGCTTTAATCTCGTCATCAAGCTCTTCTAGGCCACCTTGGGTGCGTGCCAGTGCCAAGACGTGCGCTCCGGCTTCGGCCAGAGCCAAGGCCGCGCTTCGGCCAATGCCTCTTGATGCACCGGTAACAAGTGCAATACGTCCGTTAAGTGGTTTGGCACTAAGTGTCCGAGAATTAGAATTTGTCATATTTTAAGTTTTCAAGCTACTGATAATAGAGAAAGCTGCAAATCTTTATCGGCTTCTGCATGGTCATAATCATACAGCCGTGTTGGATAATCTCCAGTAAAATAATGATCGGAGAATTTAGGGTTATTCGGATCGCGCCCCGGCTCACCCATTGCTCTATATAGTCCATCAACGGACAAAAAGCCTAAACTCTCAATGGCTAATTCTTTTTTCATTTCCTCGATTGTATGAGTGGCGGCAATAAGTTTCTTCCGGTCGGAGAGGTTAATGCCATAAAAGTCCGGGTGGCATATCTTTGGACTGGCCGAGCGGAAATGCACTTCTGTTGCACCGGCTTCTCTGACCAGACGGATTATTTTTCGAGATGTAGTTCCACGAACTATCGAATCATCAACCAATAAAACTCTTTTACCCTCCAACACTGAACGATTGGCTGCGTGCTTCATACGAACGCCAAGGTCGCGCACAGCTTGTGTCGGTTGAATAAAGGTTCTGCCAACATAATGATTTCGGATAATTCCCAACTCAAACGGTATGCCGGTTTCTTGCGAAAACCCCAAAGCCGCAGGGACGCCAGAGTCAGGAACCGGAACAATAACATCGACATCAGCTGGAAATTCCTGAGCCAATTGCCGACCCATTTCTTTGCGTACCTGATATACATTTCGACCATCAACATAAGAATCAGGGCGGGCAAAATAAACAAATTCAAAAATACATGGTCGTGATTGCACGTTGGCGAATGGGCGGATGCTTTCAATTGTGCCGTCCTGACTAATAATAACTACTTCGCCAGGATCGATATTGCGAACGAATTTTGCATCAATCATATCAAGCGCACAGGTTTCAGAGACCAATAATGGGCGGCCGTTTAATTCCCCGAGCACCAAAGGCCGAATACCATAGGGGTCTCGTGCACCGATTAGTTTTTTGGTAGTTAGCGCAACAAGCGCGTAGGCGCCCTCGATTTGTTTTAAGGCATCAATGAACCGGTCTATAAGTTTGGTGCGACGTGATCTGGCGATTAGCTGTAAGACCACTTCGGTATCTGATGTTGATTGGAAAATAGAGCCGTTTTCAACTAATTGCTGTCGTAATGATCTGGCGTTGGTGAAATTTCCATTATGGGCGATAGCTAGCCCACCAGATTTCAGATCCGCATAAAGTGGTTGCACGTTTCGCAGTGCAGTTTCACCTTGAGTGGAATAGCGTACATGGCCAATAGCTGCATTACCCGGTAATCTATTACTTAAGTTTTTTCCAGAAAAGTTTTCAGATACTAGGCCTAGGTGACGCTCATTGGAAAACTTCTTCCCATCATAAGCGGCAATACCGCAAGCTTCCTGTCCGCGATGTTGCAGACCGTGCAAACCCAAAACCGCAAGTGACGAAGCATCTTGCGCTCCCATTACGCCAAAGACACCACATTCTTCTCTGGGCTTATCTTCAAACGGGTCGATCAATAATTCAGGCCAACCAGTTTTATGTGAGAGAGTCATTACTGATCCGTTTCAGGTGGTGTTTCAGGTTGATTTTTTTGTTCTTCAAGTCGTGTGGTCACAACCTGATCAAGGATGTTTCGATCTGACTGTTGGTAGCCTTGCTCGGTTTCAGGCTTAGGTTCATCTTTTTTGCTTACAGGTTCAGTAATTGATGTTTGTGAAATTCTGGAGTTAGGAACAATTGATTTTAATGCCTCAGCCGTGGCATGGATTGCCGGATAAACTCTGGCTTCTTGTACCCAGCTAGGAGTTTGTTCTGGTTTTGCCAAGAAATTCCAACCTAATAACACTATAGCCAGCATGACCATTCCACGCACAACCCCAAAAGCTAAACCAGCAGTGCGGTCAAGAGCAGATACGTGAGAGTTTCGTCTGACAATATCAGTAAGTTTTTGGGTGATTATGGTCATGATTACATACACACCGATGAAAATCACAAACGAAGTAACTAAGGTAGCTATCAATTCGCTTTCAATCCAGTTGCTTGCCACATCTCGGAACACAGAATAAGTGAATATTGTCACCAGTGATGCAATAACAAATGAAGCGATCGAGAGTGTTTCTCGTACAAATCCTCGAGTAAGAGCTAATCCACTGGACAGTAGTAAAACGACTAATGCCAAAGCATCCATCGCAGTTGCTGAATTGGCTTCCATTCAAGCCTCCTTGTGTATCTAGACTTTACTGGTCTCGAATCTGTCCACAAGATTGCCTAAATTGTTGGTTTTCGCAATGGTACAATCCAATTGCGTGTCTAAAACTTGTTTGTCATCGCTTGTTGCGATCATTGCATTTTTGAATCCAAGTTTGTTGGCTTCTTTTAATCTGGCAATGGTTCGTGACACTTGGCGAATGGTTCCTGATAGCGCAATTTCGCCAAATACAACGGTTTTCGGCGGTAATGGTTGATCGAAAATTGACGATAATAGAGCCGCAGCCACCGCAAGATCAGCCGCCGGTTCGCTTATTTTAAGGCCTCCGGCGACGTTCAAATAAACATCTTTACCGGCAAAAGAAATTCCGCATCTGGCTTCTAATACTGCCATTACCATTGCTAATCGCCCGGAATCCCATCCAACCACCGCTCGCCTTGGTGTTCCTAATGACGAGGGCGCAATTAAGGCTTGCACTTCGGTAAGAACCGGTCTTGTCCCTTCCATTCCGGCAAAAACCGCCGAACCGGTAGTTCCATTAGCGCACCCATCAAGAAATAATGAAGAGGGGTTGGGGACTTCGGCCAAGCCTTGCTCGCCCATTTCAAAGACGCCGATTTCATCAGTTGGGCCAAAGCGGTTTTTCACCCCGCGTAAAATGCGAAACTGATGCGCCCGGTCACCTTCAAAGTATAAGACAGCATCGACCATGTGCTCGACAACCCTTGGTCCGGCAATTTGTCCGTCTTTGGTTACATGACCGATGAGGACAACAGCACTACCGGTTTTTTTTGCAAACCGGGTCAATTCTTGTGCACATGCACGGACTTGCGCAACTGTTCCTGGAGCTGCTGCCAGAGCATCAGTCCACAAGGTTTGCATACTGTCGATCACCACCAGATCAGGGCAATGGCTTTTGATTGCTTCCATAATCGGCCCTAATGAAGTTTCCGAGGCTAATTGTAATGATGCACCTGCCATTTTAAGCCGCTTTGCTCGTGAGCGCACTTGGTCAATGCTTTCTTCGCCGGATATATAAACTACTGACTTGCCGCTCATGGCCAATTTGGCCGCAGCTTGTAACATCAATGTTGATTTGCCTATCCCGGGGTCGCCGCCAACTAACAAGGCTGATCCCGGAACAATACCACCACCGCATACCCGATCAAATTCGCAAATACCGGTTATCATTCGTGGCAGTGGTTCTGTGCTTCCTTGCAAGCCGGTAAACTCTATACCACGGCCTTTTTTGCGAGGTTTTGCTCTGCCCGTGGTATGTTCGGCTATCTCTTCAACCAGAGTATTCCAGCCGCCGCAGGCATCACAGCGTCCAGCCCATTTGCCGTGTATCGCGCCGCAAGAATTGCAAACGAATGTATTTAGTAGTTTTACCATCAGAATCGCCAATCAAGTATGTTCATGTTATGTTCTTATATGGTTTTTTAGCTTTGTCAAACCCGCAATGGTTTTTAACAGTTTCAAGCAATTGGAAAAATACTTTGACAAAGTTAAACGATTTTCCTCGGTGGATAGAACTTAAAAAGGCTAATCGGAAAGAATTTATTTGTGTTATAAATTCCTTTGCGTATTTCACGAAAATCCACGTTTCATTGAGTTTATCGTATATTCACAATTTCAAACAACCGCAAACTGACCTGTAATAGCCATTTGCAATACCAGTATAACAAGCATGGTAATTGCGAGCATGGCTGAAACTTATCCCCATTGTTTGAGTGCTACCAAGGGTCGATGAGTGCTAATTGTTTGCCAATTAAGCCTTAGTTTATGGGCAGTCTTTGCCGATGATTGCTAATTAAGGGGTAAGCAGTAGTGCAAACGAGATACTTGTTCACCCTTCTTTTGTCTCGCGGTGAAATGTCAAAATATCACGAGAAGGACTCCCTCTCCTTATGGGGGAGGGGTGGGGTGAGGGGGGTAAAAGAATCGCAATTAAGAAGACTGGATCATCCGGACAAGCCGTGTGATGATGGTTAGTGGTGAAATCACGTACCGTCATTCAAGGATTGTTTTTAGAGTTTTTGTTTTTCTCACTCATAATGGCCTTAGGGCAAGCCCAATGTGGCGGGCGCGGATAGGTCAAACAAATACCTTTATTTCTTAACAGCAATTAGTGCTTGTCCACATCTCGTTAACCATAAAATAGCTATTGTAAATTTGATAAGATTCGGAACATGGATAATGTTTGATTTGACTAACGAATTACAAACTCTGGTTCAGATGTATCGCACTCGCGCTGACCAAAGCCGGGGCGCGGTTTTAGCATTTGCTAGTGCGAAAAAGGGTGCGGGTGTTTCCACTTGCGTGCAAGGTTTTGCTCGTCTGTTGGCTCCGAATTTAGTGCGCGGTGTATGGTTGTTTGATCTTGATTTTTATATCAATGGCCAAGCCAGCAGTTTTTCATCACCGCAGGCACAACATATTTATGGCAAGTTTGGGCCGCCGCTTGATCCGACATTACAGCAGAAACCGTTTTGGCGAGTTTCGCCGCAATTAGTTCGTGATGATGGTCGCGAGGTTTCATCAGCTTGGTATCTAGCTATGCATCAAGTCGGCCAGCATCGTTTGTTTGTCTCGAAATTTCGCAGTCAGGCATTACAGGGCGGCCAAAGCGTGTCGATTATTCGTGCGCCATCATATTGGCAGAAAGTCAGAGATGCGATCGATTTAGCAATTATTGATGTTCCGTCCAGAGACCGTTCACGTACTTTGTTGGCAATAGCGCCTGATGTTGATGGTGTGATATTGGTGGCAGAACACGGCAGCGATCCAAACGAGTTGATTAGTTTACAACATGAGGTCGAGGCCGTAGGCGGAAATTGTCTTGGCGTCATTTTTAATGCCAGCGGTGAAATGCCGGGGAATTTACAGCAACAAGCATATTAGTAATTTGATGAATATTGACGCACAGCCAAAATATTTCAAGCTTGTGGATTTTGGCCGCATTATAGAAATAATATTGCTGCTATTTGCGTTGTTTTTGTTTTCCGGTGGCTTATTGGGGCCATTGCTTACTGAGGAAAATGCAACCGAAGGCCCGCTTGTGCTTCGAGTGTTGTTTTATCCGGTATATCTTTTGACTATTGTGTTGTTGGTGTTACGTCCATGGTCAACGGCTAATGCCTTGGGTAGAAGTTTTTTACTACTACTGCCGGTGATTATCGCCTTAATTTCTGTGAATTGGTCGATTGTGCCGGACTTAACACTTCGGCGGGCAATCGCGTTATTGATGACCACCTTGTTCGCGATCTATCTGGCTTCGCGGTATGACTGGCAGCAGTTCATAGAGTTATTTGCCGGTTTGTTTTTGATCTTGGCATTGCTTAGTATTGGAACTGTGTTGCTTTTGCCAGAGTTGGGGATAATGAGCGAGATTCACCCCGGTGCTTGGGCTGGTATTTATTCCGAGAAAAATCAATTTGGTATGAATATGGCGATTGCCGCGCATTTGGCATTATCAGCAATGATTTTTGTACCAAAGCGAAGACTGCTCTGGGGCGCGGTATTGGTGTTGACTATTGCACTGGTTTTGCTCTCAACCTCGAAAACTTCGTTGATTGCTTTGGTGCTAACTTTGTTTGCAGCACTGGTGATTTATCTGGTTAGAACCGGGCCAAGAATTGCGGTTCCGTTGATTTATTTTAGTTTGGTTTTTGGAGTTGGCCTGATGCTGGCTGTGCAATTTTTTCCCGACTTCATGTTCTCGTTAATCGGCCGCGAGCCGACTTTAACTGGCCGTACTGAAATTTGGGCGTCATTGATGGAACAGATCAATAACCGGCCATGGTTTGGGTATGGTTATGCGGTGTTTTGGTTTGATGAAACCGGACCGGTATATTGGGTGCGCCAGCAAACTGAGTGGCTGGTGCCATCGGCTCATAATGGTTGGCTGGAAACTTGGCTTTCCATTGGTCTTGTCGGGGTTGTTGGTTTTGCACTGGCATATTTGGTGGCGTTCGTTTCTGCTTTGCGCGGTCTATTAACAGGCAAGCAAGCCTATTGGACAGTGATTTCAATGTTGATTTTCTTGATGTTTTCAATATCGGAAAGCAATATTTTACAACAAAACAATCTTGGATGGATATTATTTGCGGCAACGGCTGCCAAATTATTCGGAGCCCGTCCCTTGAGCTTTGGTTCCAAGTACAAAGGTCCCGTAAAACCTCGGCTCAAAGCCTCTAAACCACAACAGTTTTCCCAATCCTTGGGCAGCTCTGTCAGTAATATAGGCTCTGGTTTTGTGGCGAAAAGCCCACAGCGGAATAGCCAAAAGCCCATAGACAATCGCCTGCGCCGCACCAACAGCCATCCAAAACCCGAGCATAGCTAATTTTCGTTGTTGCCACGCGGTTTGGCTAGGGCCTTGGCCAAAAGAAAACGCTTTGATCAAATTATAACGTAAACTCGCCCGACTTGGCGGAATATCTTCAAAAACAAAGGCTTTTGCCGCCCATCCAAAAACTGCCTCCTTTGCTTCAACCCGGGTAAATAGTTCACAATCTTCGCCGCCAATTTCGTTGGTTTTCGGGTCGAAAAGCTGTTCTTCATTAAAAAACTTTTCGCGACTGAACATGGAGTTTACGCAACCGAAGAATTTAAGGATTATACCGGATTTATCGGAACCGGTGCGGGTGAATGTGCTCTCTATGTACTCTTGATGTGGTGCAGGTTGTTCAAGGCGACCTATTACCGGCCCAAACACAATATCGGCGTTGGTTGCTTGTTGGGTTTTAAGTAATTCACTTAGCCAATTTTCAGTGGCGGTTTCATCATCATCAAGAAA